>JAZURC010000080.1:0-3752 GCA_045606005.1 Clostridia bacterium | reverse complement strand
TGCCAGACCGTCTGCTTTAATCACAGTAGGAATGGGAGCAGTTTTTAAATATTCCAATGCGGGCTCCATTTCGGTAAACACTTCATAGGAGGCGGTGGGAATCCCGTACTGTTTCATGAGATTTTTGGAAAATACCTTGCTGCCTTCAATAATTGCCGCGTCCTTTTTTGGTCCGAAACAGGGAATCCCGATTTCTTCCAATCGGTCTACCGCACCCAGAACCAAGGGATCATCCGGTGCCACAACGGCAAAATCAATCTGATTGTCCTTTGCAAAGGCGACCATAGCGTCCAAATCCTTTGCACCGATATTCACGCACTCTGCATCTCTGCCGATTCCACCATTCCCGGGAAGGGCATACAGCTTGGTGATTTTCGGGCTCTTTTTCAAAGCCTGAATTAAGGCATGCTCACGGCCACCGCCGCCAACAACCATAACATTCATAATAATCTCCATTCCGCCGCCCTGCGTCGGCACAAATAGTAATTAAAACCTCTCTTATCAGCAGGGCAAGGAATGATAAGAGATTATTTTGCCCATGTGCGTTTCCGACATGAAGGTCGGAAAATTTCGCACGGGTAATAAAATCCGCCGGAGGCTTAACGGGAAAGGTGCTTTCTCGTTTCCCCTCCCCTTCTTAGTGATGGAACAATCTCATGCCGGTAAAGCACATTGCCATACTGTATTTATTACAGGTTTGAATCACATTATCGTCACGAATGGAACCGCCCGGCTGAGCAATATAAGAAACACCGCTTTTCTTCGCCCGTTCAATGTTGTCACCAAAGGGGAAGAACGCATCGCTTCCAAGACAAACACCCGTCATTTGAGACAGATATGCTTTCTTTTCTTCACGGGTCAGTTCTTCGGGCTGATGAGTAAAATACTGCTGCCAGTTTCCGTCAGCGAGCACATCCTCACATTCGTCAGAAATATAAACATCAATCACATTGTCACGGTCAGGTCTGCCAAGCGTGTCAAGGAAGGGTAAGTTCAGCACCTTTTCATGCTGACGAAGATGCCAAATATCCGCCTTGTTACCTGCCAGACGGGTACAATGAATTCTGGACTGTTGCCCTGCCCCTACACCGATTGCCTGACCATCCTTGCAGTAGCAAACGGAATTGGACTGGGTATATTTCAAGGTAATCAACGCAATGATTAAATCCCGTTTTGCATCTTCGGGAATTTCCTTGTTTTCTGTTACGATATTGTTCAGCAATTCCTGATTGATTTCAAAATTATTTCTGCCTTGTTCAAAGGTAATACCAAACACCTGTTTTACCTCTGAAGGATCGGGCACATAATTCGGGTCAATTTTGACGATATTGTATCCACCCTTCCGTTTTGATTTCAAAATTTCCAAGGCTTTTTCGCTATAACCGGGAGCAATGATACCGTCAGATACTTCTCTTTGAATCAGTCTTGCGGTGGTTTCGTCACATTCATCGCTTAACGCAATCCAGTCACCAAAGGAGGACATTCTGTCTGTTCCCCGTGCTCTTGCATAAGCACAGGCAAGAGGAGACTCGTCCAAACCCTCAATGTCATCTACAAAGCACGCTTTCTTCAGCGCGTCGCTCAAAGGAAGTCCGACAGATGCAGAGGTGGGGCTTACATGCTTAAAAGAAGTTGCCGCAGGCATCCCTAACGCTTCCTTAATTTCCTTCACCAACTGCCAGCTGTTAAACGCATCTAAAAAGTTAATATAGCCGGGCTTTCCGTTTAAAATCTCAATGGGCAGCTCAGCGCCATTGTTCATCATAATTTTTGCAGGCTTCTGATTCGGGTTACAGCCATACTTCAATTCAAATTCTTTCATCAAGCGTTACCTCCGTTCTTATTGATTAGTCTGGTTTCTTTTTTGCCCGTTTTCAAATCCCGATAGCAAACATACAAAGAAACCTTATTTTCATCATTCAGATTTTCCCACAAATCCTTGGTAAATGCATCAATATCATCAGGAATTGCAATCCGTTCCGGTTCTCCCTGAAAGGTGGGAATTGGATTTCCGTCGCACACATAGGTATGAATAAAATGTCCCAACCCTTGCAATGCTTCATAGGAATACGTATAACGGTTGCAAGCAGAGCCTTGGGCATCTGCACTTTTTAAAATACTCATCTGATAGGAAAAATCGTTTTCTTCAAAAGTCAGCATACCGCTGATTCTGGGAGTCAGATTGGGAGCATCGGGTTCAAAGCAACGAGTGGCAAGCGCCTGTTCAAAGGTGCCACCCTTTTGCAAAAATTCATATACTGTATCTGTTTGATCACCGTTGGTCACAATCATTTTGTTTTCAAAGTTACGGACAGGGAAATAAATAATCAAAGAAGGGTCTTCCAGCTTTGACGGGTCATACGCATTGATTTCCACATCCTCCCCTTTTTCGATAAAAATACGGTTACGGCTGTTTTCGCTCCGTCCCATAATAAAATAAGCAGAAACAGCACAACGACTGCTTTTTCCAATCACAATCCCACGGCCTACATAAGAATTCCCTTTAATTCGTTCGCCAATGGATTTTGCTTCATAAATATTCATATTCATTCTCCTAACAGTATTTTTTTAGAAACCATTTCTGCAGCTTTGGGAAGAAGCTTCCATTCCGCTTGCTCCATCACCCGTTTTTGCAGAATTTCAGGAGTATCTCCCTCCTGTATTTCCACAGCTCGTTGAAGGATAATGGCACCTCCGTCCGGTACTTCGTTTACAAAATGCACCGTAGCCCCCGTTACTTTCACGCCATATTCCAGTGCCGCTTCATGAACACGAAGTCCATAAAATCCTTTGCCGCAAAAGGAGGGAATCAAAGAAGGATGTACATTGATAATTCTGTCAGCATAGATTGAGGTAAATTCTTTGCTTAAAATACACATAAAGCCTGCCAGAATAATCAAATCAATTTCTGCTTTTTGTAAGGCTTCCAAAAGAGCCTTTTCAAATTGTTTCCCATAAACCTTTCGGGGCACAACCGCAGTTTCCACTCCTGCATTTTGGGCACGGGTCAATGCATAAGCATCCGCGTTATTGGATACCACTAAAACAATCTCGCCGCTTGGGATTTCTCCACGGTTTTGTGCATCAAGTAACGCCTGGAGATTGGTTCCTCCTCCTGACACTAACACAGCAATCCTTGTTTTCAGCATAATACCACACCTTCATCCGATTGGATAATTTCACCGATGATATAAGCGTCTTCTCCGTTTTCTTTCAGGACAGAAATCGCTTTTTCTGCATCCTTTGCTGAAACAACAATACTCATTCCAACGCCCATGTTAAAGGTATTAAACATATCCCGTTCGGGAATATTTCCTGTCTTTGCAATCAAATCAAAGATAGGCAACACACGAACAGCACTCTTTTCAATCTTTGCACCAAAGCCTTTGGGAATGCTTCTGGGAATGTTTTCATAAAAACCGCCGCCTGTAATATGAGATACCGCCTTTACGGTCACCTGTTCAAACAAGCTTAACATGGGTTTTACATAAATCTTGGTAGGAGTCAACAGAGTTTCTCCCACACTCTTTCCGCCCAATTCTGCAACAGGTATGGTAATGTCGCTATGTTCCACATCAAATACTTTTCTCACCAGAGAAAAACCGTTGGAATGAACACCGCTTGAAGGAAGGGCAATGATGACATCCCCCTCAACAATGGTTTTATTATTCAGCACCTTGTTCTTATCAACCACACCAACAGAAAAGCCTGCCAAATCATATTCATCCTCGGGATAAAAGCCAGGCATTTCG
>JAZURC010000079.1:0-9443 GCA_045606005.1 Clostridia bacterium | reverse complement strand
TATCCAATTCATCTCCGGCTTGGATATTCATTTTCCGTCTGTATTTTACAGGTATGACAAACCGTCCCAAAGAATCAAGTTCGTTTTTCATATTTTTCCCTCCAAATAAAAAATGTGTGGCAATCAACGAAAGCCACACATAAAAAACGCACAGCTCTCATTATTGTCACATAATTTTTTCATGATAGCCTTTGATTGAAAAGCGTACAGAAAAGAGCCTGCATTTTTATCAAAAAAACGCCGCTAATCAATCAAAGAAAATTATAAAATTATGTGACATATTGATTATATCACAAAACATTTTATTTGTAAACAAAAAAATGATAAAAAATGGAAATAATTTACATATTTATAAAATCTCTAAAAAATCTTGACTTTTTTAAAAAAATTACATACAATAAAAGTGTAAGAAAATCAGAAATTCATAAAATACGAGAGGTGATAGAGTATGTTAGCAGAAATCAGAGGACGTTCTCAAATTACGATACCGGCTGAAATCATAAAAAAGTTGGGAATTTCAGAAGGTGATAAATTTGACGTCGTAGAAAAGGATGGGGGTATATTTCTTTGTCCGGTTGTTGTATATCCAAAAGATAAAATGTTAAAAATTGCAAAATTGCTTAAGGACTCCGAAAACGAGCTTTCATCACAAGACAGCTTTGAAACGGTAGAAGATATGTTTGCAGATATGGGGATCAATATAGATCATGTATAAATTACAATATACAAAAGAATTTGAAAAAAACCTAAAAGCCCTGACCAATCAAGAGCAGAAATTAGTTGCAAGCAAATTAAAATTATTATTACAAAATCCATTTTATTCTTCTCTGCGTACAAAAAAGGGACAAGGAATCGATCATGTTTTTGAAATGAGTGTTCACATGGACATCCGCATATTGTGGAAATATGAGAACGGAATCATTATTTTGTTGCTTGATGTGGGGCATCATAAGGATATACTGGGATTATAATACAAAACTCCCCCGATTTTCGGGGGAGTTTTTTGTTATAAGAACAACTATTATTTATAGAGAGGTCCATAAGTCTGGCAAGCTCTGTAGTCCTGTCCTTCTTTGTCCATACCAAACGCATTCCATGCAGCAGGTCTGAAGATTTTATCTTCGGGAACGTTGTGCATGCATACGGGGATTCTCAAAATAGAGCACAGGGTAATCAGGTCAGCGCCGATATGGCCGTAGCTGATAGCACCGTGGTTAGCGCCCCAGTTGTTCATCACATCATAAGCGGTCTTGAATGCACCTTCGCCGGTACATCTGGGAGCAAACCATGTGCAGGGCCATGTGTAGTCAGTACGAGCCCAAATTTTATCGGAAACTTCATCAGGCAGATTAATGGTCCAGCCTTCTGCAATCTGCAGAACAGGACCCAAGCCTTTCACCAGGTTCAATCTTATCATGGTAGCGGGCATTTCTGCACGGGTTAAGAATCTGGAAGAGAAACCGCCTCCTCTGAAGTAACCAAGGTCAGCCATGTTCCAGGTGGTAGCAGCCATAACCTTGTCCTGATCGGCTTCGGTCATTTCATACCAGGGCTTCATGACGCCGTTGCCGTTTTCGTCTTTTACTTCACCGCAGGCATCCAGACAGCAAGCACCGGAGTTAATCAGATGAATAAATCCGTCTGCTTCTTTTGCCTTGCCTTCGATTTCATAGCCGGTAGCTCTCTTTACCGCATCACCGCTCCAGTAAGTTCTGACATCGGCAAACATCTGAGGTCTGTTGGTCAGCAGTTTACCGAACAGCATACAGAAGCTGTTTAATACGTCATTTTCTGTTGCCAGAATATAGGGTTCTCTTGCGCCGTTCCAGTCAAAAGAAGTGTTGAGCATTGCTTCGGGGAAGTCACAGTTGGGATAAAAATCTGTCCACTGTCTCTGACCCTGGAAGCCTGCTGCAATGGCGTTGTGACCCACTCTTTCTTCTTCACAGCCTTCAGGCAGATTTTCGTTACCGTTCATCAAATCCTTGATGATACATGCCATTTTTACAACGAATGCAAACTGTTCTTCTTTTTCTGCATCGGATTTCTGCATATCAACAGGGTTTTTATCAAAGCCCATGTTGCATTTTTCTTTTGCCCAGGCAAGAGCCTTCTGATATTCTGCTTCATCATAGATGCCCTCACTCATTCTTCTGATGACTTCTACCTCGTCAACAGATTCCACTCTCATACCGAAATAGTCTTCAATGAAAGCAGTGTCAATGATAGAACCGCCGATACCCATGCAGATAGAACCAATCTGTAAGTAGGATTTGCCTTTCATGGTTGCAGCAGCAACAGCAGCACGGCCAAACCGTAACAGCTTTTCCTCAACATCAGCAGGAATCTGGCCGCATTCATCAATATTCTGAACATCATGTCCGTAAATACCAAATGCCGGCAGACCCTTTTGTGCATGGGATGCCAAAACGGCTGCTAAGTAAACAGCACCGGGACGTTCTGTTCCGTTAAAGCCCCAAACACCTTTGATGGTGTTCTTGTCCATATCCATGGTTTCAGAACCGTAGCACCAGCAAGGAGTAACGGTCAGGGTAATATCAACCCCTGCTTTTTTGAATTTATCAGCACAAGCGGCAGCTTCTGCAACACGGCCGATGGTGGTGTCTGCAATGACAACCTTAACAGGTTCGCCGTTGGAGTATTTCAAATTTTCTTCAAACAGTTTTGCGGCAGCTTTTGCCATTCCCATTGTTTGATCCTCCAAGGATTCTCTTACCTTCAGGGGACCTCTTCTTCCGTCAATGGTAGGACGGATTCCGATTACCGGATAATCTCCGATTAATCTGCTCTTTGCCATTTTCATTTCCTCCTTATTGATAAAAAGTTTCAAAAATACTCTGTATAATATCATTATATACTTGACTTTTATGGAATACTTGGAGTATAATAGTAAAAAAGTATAATTATATTCACTTTTTGGAGGAGAGCATGAAGGTTACGGGAAAGTATGAAGATATGATACGGGGAACGCCTGAATTTCCCCTTGGTTTTTACCGTGTGGATAGCACTCATCCCAACTATCACATGCAGCTTCACTGGCATGTGGAATATGAGATGATTCACATTTGCACCGGAAGCCTGACCCTGTTTCTGGACGAAGAAACGGTACAGTGCAGCGGAGGAGACTGTATTCTGGTGGCAGGGAGTATGTTGCACGGCGCAACCCCCCGTGGGTGCGTGTATGAATGTGCGGTATTTGATATCCGTTCTTTGTTTTTTGGCAGTTGTCAAACTGCTTTGAGCGGAATGAACGGATTTTTGAAAATGGAGGCGGGAAGTGAGGAGAATGCTGCCGCTCTCGACTTTTTTCAGGCACTTCAAAGAACGGAGAACGGGAAGGAATTTATGATTTTAAGTGCACTTTACCGTTGTATCGGGTTGTTACAACAGAAAAATCGGTTTCAGCATAGTCCTGTTCAGCGCAGTAAGAAAATTCAGCATTTAAAAAAGGCGTTGCAGCTCATGGAAACCGATTATTCTTCCACGATTACCTTGCCTCAGCTTGCCCGGGTATGCGGAATGTCACCCAAATATTTCTGCCGTTTTTTCAAAGAAATGACCCATAAGACACCCATTGATTATCTGAACAATTACCGAGTGAAAATTGCCTGTGAAATGTTAAGGCAGAATCAGGAATCCATTACCGAAATTGCCTTAAACTGCGGGTTTAACGATTTGAGTTATTTTATCAAGACCTTTAAACGGTACAAGGGCGTGTCCCCGAAAAGCTATCAGAAACAAATGCAGAATAATGAGGAATAAGGAGGAATTTCATGAATATTGTAATATTGGATGCGGTTAATTTAGGAGAGGATCTTGATTTGTCCTTATTTGACTGTCTGGGAAGGGTAACAGTCTATCATAATACTGCTCCCACAGAAACGTCGGAACGAATCCGCGACTGTGATGTGGTCATATTAAATAAAATCAAATTAACAAAAGAAAATTTATCTTCGGCGAGCAATCTGAAGCTGATTTGCGAGACTGCCACAGGATTTGACAATATCGACGTGGAGTATTGCCGCGAGCACGGGATAGGGGTTTGTAACGTAAAGGGCTATTCCACTCATTCGGTAGCACAGCTGACGGTGGCTGCAGTGCTGTCCTTAGTGCATCATTTACCCGAATACCATCAGTATGTGACCTCGGGGCAATATACGGAAAGAGGGATTCCCAATCGGATTGCTCCTGTATTTCACGAGCTTCAGGGCAAGGTTTGGGGAATTTTGGGCTACGGAGATATTGGCAAGCAGGTCGGTCGGATTGCCCAAAGCTTTGGATGTCGGGTGATTGTGTGCAAGCAGACGCCCATAAAAGAGGCAGAATGTGTGTCCTTAGATACCCTTTGCAGAGAATCGGATATTCTGACCATACATACGCCTCTGACCCCCCAAACCCGCGGAATCATCGGAGAAGAACAGTTAAAGCAGATGAAGGAAACGGTGATTTTGGTTAATGCCGCACGGGGTGCGGTATGGGATGAGTCGGAAGTTGCGAAAGCGTTAAAGGAAGGAACCATTGGAGGGTTGGGATGTGATGTGTATTCCGTAGAACCCATGGCAGAACACCACCCCTTTCAGGAACTTTTACACCTTCCCAATTTGTGCCTCACTCCTCACATGGCATGGGGTGCCTATGAGGCAAGAGTGCGGTGTATGGAAGAAGTCAGGGAAAATATTCTGGCATTTTCCAGAGGAGAAAAACGGAACAGAGTGGAAGAACTGTAACAAAATCTTTTTGGAAGGATTTCACAAATTTGTTACAATGTAAAAATTAGTTTACAAAGAAATTGCAACCGGTTTACAATAACGGGTTATTCACATTTTTCATCCACTTTTCCACGATTTTTTCACAGCAAAAAGATAGGAATGATGGGTTATTCACAAAGTTATCCACAGTATCCACAAGTTTAGTTATTCTCCCTTTGTGGATAACAATATTTTGTTTTTTTCGACTTTATGGAAAAAGAATCTGACAAAAATGGAAGATATGTCTTGCAATCCACAGGAAAATGCACTATAATAGTAATAAGAACTTGAAAGGACGGAGAAGAAATTGAATATTTTTACATTAAAGCAAATGAGTCCAGAGGACAAGCGCAAAATCATGCGTCGGGCAGAAACGGATATCAGTGAATATATGCAGACCGCACGGGAAATTTCTTTGGATGTGAAGGAAAATGGAGATCAAGCGGTGCTTTCTTATACCAAAAAGTTTGATAAGGTAGAATTAAAAAACGGGATGCGGGTGACTGCGGAGGAAATTGAGGCAGGCTACGGACGACTGGATGAGGAAACAAGAGAAGCCATCCGTTATGCCGCAGGAAACATCAGAACCTTCCATGAAGCACAAATGCCGGAGGAACTCTGGTTTACCAATGTAAACGACGGCATTATGGCAGGGGAAAAGGTGACACCTATTACAGATGTTTGTCTGTATGTGCCTCGGGGAAAGGGGAGCTTTCCTTCTGTACTGCTGATGCTGGGGATTCCCGCACTGGTGGCAAAGGTACCCAAAATTGTGGTTGTTACCCCTCCCAACGAACAGGGAACTTTGGATGATGCCATGCTGGCGGCAGCCAAAATTATCGGAATTACTGAAATTTATATGGTAGGCGGCATTCAGGCAGTGGCTTCTGTTGCCTACGGAACGGAAACGATCCCGAAATGCAGTAAGATTATCGGTCCCGGGAATGCGTATGCCACTGCGGCAAAAAGAGTGTTGGCAAATGAAATTGATACAGGCCTTCCTGCAGGTCCCAGCGAATCCATTATTTTAGCAGACGAATTTGCAGATCCTCACAAGGTGGCGTTGGACTGGATGATTGAGGCAGAGCACGGACCTGATTCTGCGGCATTGCTGGTCACCCATGACCACAGCCTGCCCGAAAAGGTTTTGCCCATGGTAGAACAGCAATTAACAAAGATTTCTGAAAAAAGACGCTCCTTTGTGACTACCAACTTTTCCACTTACGGAGGTATCATTTTAACCGATTCTCTGGAGGAATCCATTGAATTTGTAAATGAGTATGCCCCTGAGCATATGGAAGTCATGACAAAGGACCCCTTTGCGGTTCTTCCCCAAATCAAAAATGCGGGAGAAATTTTGCTTGGGGATTACACCCCTATCACCATGTGTAATTTTGTGATGGGACCCAACGCGATTTTACCAACGGGGGGATTTGCCAAAACCTGTTCTTCCGTATCGGTCAATGATTTCTTAAAGAGAAGCTCTGTAGGGTATGTCACCAAGGAAGGCTTTGAAAAGGCAAGGGAGCATGCTTATCGCATGGCTGTGGCAGAGGGATTTGATACCCACGGTCTTGCCGTAAAGGATAGAAAATAAGGAGAGGTTATCATGTTAAAAGTAACAAGAACCACCAACGAATCTAACATTGAGGTTGTATTAGACAAAAACGGGCTGCAACCCGATTATAAAAAGGATTTGGCGACCCAAAGCGCCATGCTCAGTCATATGTTAGAGCATTTGTCCTATCGTGCGGGTATCGGCATGAAAGTCCGCTGTGAATATGACGGGTTTGTGCTGTCCCACGTTTTGTTTGAAGATTTGGGTATCACCGTAGGACGTGCCTTTGCAGAGCTTTTGGAACGGTCTGTGGAGGAAGGCTGTTACGGATTCGGTGATGCGGTGGGTATGATTGACGAAGCCTTTGTTCAGGCAGGAATCAGCTTTGAATCCCGTTCCTTGTTTGTACTGGACGATTCTCAGATTACCATGCCTGCCGCCTGTGAGGATACCAAAAGCGAAGATTTGGCCACCTTCCTGGACGGATTTTGTCAGGGGGCGCGTTGTACCTTGCACTTTGTCATCAAAAGCGGGGAAAATGCCCATCACATCTGGGAGGCGGTGTATCGAGCACTGGGCTCCTGTCTGGAGCGTGCTTTGGCTCCCAATCCTTCCCGAGCAGGAAAAACCTCGGGTGTGGCAGGAAAAATTCAATTTACAGTTGAAGAATTTTAAAAAAGGAGCGGATGATATCCGCTCTTTTCTATGAATGGACAGGATTGATATTATGAAATATGGTATTATATTATTTGACATGGACGGGGTCATGACAGGAGAGTTGTATTATTGGAAAACGGCGGCTTTGACCGTTTGGGAAACCTTATATCATGAGGATGCCCCCTCCATTGCCTCCCGAACAGAAGACATTTTTCAAACAGTATTTTGTAACAGGGAAATCATTCAATATGCCAAGCGTGCAGGGGTCAATACCAACTATGATCTGGCTTATGTGACGGCGGCGTTGGGAACGGTTTCTCTGAAAGAGGAGCATCCCTTCCAATGTGTCAAAGAATTTTTTCAACAGGAAAAATCCGTTGTGCCAAAGCTTTACCACCAATGTGCCCAAATGGCGGGAGAAGGCTGGGAGCATCAGGGTGTTATCTGGCAGAAATTACATGATTTGTTTCAAAGCTGGTATTTGGGGGACGGTCACCGGAAAGAAGGATTGATTCAGCTGGAACAACCCTTGTTTCCTCCTAAAAAATTAAAAGAATTTTTAACGGCATTAAACAAAAGGGGTGTTCAATGCGGAATCGGGACAGGACGTCCGAGAGAAGAAATTATTCCCCATTTAAAACGGTGGGGGCTGTATGAATTGTTTGATGAAAACCGGATTGTCACCTTGGATGAGGTGGTCAATGCCCAAAAGGAATTAGAGCTATCTGCCTCTTTGAGTAAACCCCATTTTTATATGTTTGGCAAAGGAGTTGCAGGGTTATCCTGCAATGACCATGACGTGATTGACAGGCGGTTTGACCAAGCCTTGGTGAAAAAAACCCTTGTGGTGGGGGATGCAGGAGCGGATATCTATGCCGCAAAAAGTCTGGGTGCGGATTTTGCTGCTGTTCTTACAGGGGTAAACGGCAAAGAGGAACGAGCCTTTTTTGAAACAGAAAAGGCAGAATATATTTTTGATGATGTGTTTGGAATTTTGAATATTGAGTAAAAAACATCGCAAGGAAAATTTTTCCCTGCGATCATTTTTTATTCTTTTGTTTCTTCTGTTTTTTCTTTTTTGTGTTCCACAGAACCGTTCAATTTTTTATCGTCCAGTAAATCTGAAAGGACAAATTTGATTGCCGCCACAAGAGGAACTCCTACAATCATACCTGTTGCACCGAACAAGCCGCCAAACACCGTAACGGAAAGAAGTACCAACAAAGGACTCACGCCCACCGAATGACTCAAAATTTTCGGCTGGAGCACATTGGAATCCAGTTGAGCCATGATAAACATAGCCAGTAGAATCCAGACCGACCGCAGCCACCCTACCGTCAAAAAAGACACCATTGCTACAATAACGGTTGACACAATAGGGCCGAAAAAGGGAATCAAATTTCCGAATGCTGCCAGCACGCCCAGCAAAGGAGCATAGGGCACCTGAAACCCTGACAGAATCAGAAATGTTGCACTTCCCATAATCAGTGCGTCAATAAAAAGCGCGGAAAAATAAGAATAAAACAAAGTCACCATTTTAGAAGCAAAGAACAGCACCGTCACGGTACCCTTGCTGGGATTCTTTATAAAGAACATCCGCTTAAAAAAGGCAAAAACCGCATCCTTCTCCAAAATAATATAAATAGAAAACACAATGCTCATAAAGGCAGACAGAAAGGAGTTTGCAATTTTGCTGATGATTCCGATATATTGGTTTAGTGTTGCCAGATTGAGTTTGGGTAAAATAGTGTTTTTCACAAACTGATTGATGTTAATATATTCAAACAGGTCGTATTTTTCCATAAAGTTTTCCAATACAGCATAGTATTTGGGAACCTGACTAATAAAATCCTCAATGTTTTTATATAAAATAGGAACAAAATATTTCACAATCAGGGACAGGGTCGAAAAGATAATCAGGTACACAAGCAATGTACTGATTGCCATGGAAAACCGCTTTATTCCTTTTCCCTTACACCGACTAATCCAACCATTCAGCTTTTTCACCGGACGATACAGAAAAAAGGCGATAATCAGTCCTGTAAAAAAAGGACTCATGGTAGACAACACCTTTAAAAAGGCAAACCAAATGTATTCAAAATTGTTAATAATTTTATAGGCAAAAATCAAAAGCAATCCAATGATCAGAATTTGTCCTTGCCCTGTCAGTTTCCATTTTTTCATTGTCGATTCCTCCTTTCTCTATTATACCCAATCAAAGGAAAACTGTCAAGAAAATACAGGCTGTTTTGTCAATTTTTCTTTGACAACAAACACGGAAGGAAAAAATTTTTAAAAAACTCTTGACTTTATTGCGGTAAAGTGGTAAAATGTTTATGCAAATAAAAAACGAAAGGTTGGTTCGTATTATGAACAAGAAAATTTTATCTTTAACATTGGCTTTGGTGTTGGTGGTTTTGGCATTTGCCGGATGCGCCAACAACCAAGCAGAACAAACA
>JAZURC010000078.1:0-3370 GCA_045606005.1 Clostridia bacterium | reverse complement strand
GTCCGTACTGCAATCCTGTATGCACCTCGTCAGAACAGCCTAGGAGTTTTCCTCGGCAGCCGCTACGGTTCTTAGCCTCTTTTGCAACTATGGTTTCAACCGGCAATAGCCGGGGGCCGTTGGCCGACGTCCTCCAACCTGATCCAACATCCACCACACCCACTCAAGGCAGGCTACACTGTTCGCAGCACAAATATTGCACCACATAACAGGTTTTATCCTGCTTCGTACCCGGTAGCCTGACTCAAAATACAAGCCGAAGCCCCGACCACAAGAACAGGTCTCCGCGGAAAAGGGGTCAGGTCTTCCATGCCATTGGAAGATGCCCCTAAACCTTAACTCCCAGCACAAGCCCCCGATTGGGCATCGAAAGCCAGCACAAGGAACTTCATCGATGTGCCCTTTAACGGATTTTTAGGCCCGCCTTAGGAACCGCGCAAACCGACTAGGATACTGCGACCAACATTTTATACATAAAATGTATCTTTATACATTATACTATTATTTATTCTGTTTGTAAAGAGGAAAACACAAAATCCCCTGTTTTTACTCTAAACAGCGCCGAGGTTTTATGGTTTCTTTCGGATGGATTCCGGAAGTATGGTAAATGTCATTTTCTGTCACCAGAATCATTTCAAATCCCTTCCTGGTTTCCCAATAAGACACTGCTCTTTCCAAACCCATGACAAAAAGAGCGGTGGACAAGGCGTCGCACATGGTTGCAGATTCTCCGATGACCGTAACAGACAACAATTCCGATTCTGCAGGATATCCTGTTTTTGGATTTAGAATATGGTGATACTCTTTTCCGTCCTGTTCAAAATTCCGCTGGTATCCTCCTGAGGTAACCACCGCCTTCCCTTCCACCTCAACGGAGCATACTGTTTCATTCGGCTTTTGGGGGTTTGCAATCCCTACTTTCCACAAGCTGCCGTCAGGCTTTCGTCCAATGGTCTGAATATTGCCTCCTAAAGACAAAATGGCAGAGGTAATCCCCTCCTTTTTTAACAACTCACAACAACGGTCAGAGGCAAATCCTTTTCCGATTCCTCCCAAATCCAAACAGCAGTTTCCGGTATCTAATTGATTTCCGTTTAAAGAAACCTTTTGATATCCCACCTGTGTCAGGGTCTGTTTCAATTCCTGTTCCCCCGGCACATAAAATTTTCCACCGTAAAAACCCCAGAGGTCTGTCAAAGGGGCAACGGTAGGGTCAAAGGCACCGTCCGTTTCATGGGCAACAACCAAAGCGGTCTTGATTCCCTGTGCGGTTTCTTCTGCTAATGTGCCGTTGGTCAAGGCTTCACGGTTCAGTAGGCCTTCTAATCGTTTCAGCTCCTCCGCACCCTTTTTTGCAGCGTGCTCATCCCCGTAAACCGTAATTTCCATATAAGTATCCATGGCAAATAATTGTTCCGTTACGGCAACATTTTTCTGACATCCGGAAAGAAAAAGAAGTGCCAAACCCAGTAACAATATTTTTATTTTTTCCATTGCTTCAAGCTCCCTTGTGCACAGATTCCGGTAAACACACCCGTTACAATCCCTGCAGCAATTAAAACGGGCAAATAAATCAGCACGCTGATACTTTTCAGTACCAATGTTGCCATAACAAGCTGTCCCATATGATGACCCACTGCCCCCACTGCACTTACTGCCCAAAGGCGTGTACTTCCCTTGGGATAACAAAGTGACATGAATAAAAAGCAAAAAATGCCCCCTGCCAGACTGTAAAAAAACGCCATACCGCTTCCTGTGATAATACTTCCCAGCAAAATACGGAGAAGCAAAAGACAAAAAGCGTCCTTTTTGCCGTACAGCACCATTGTCACCAAAACTACAATATTTGCCAAGCCCAATTTCACTCCGGGCAAAGGAACTAAGGGTGGAAGCTGTGCCTCTATCGTAAACAAAATCAAGGATAAACCAAGCAGGCACGCCAAAACCGTAATTCGTTTAGTATTCATCGCCGCCTCCCTTTATTTCTACCGTCAGCTTATGAGGCAGACAGACAATGGGAACACCTTGCTTTCCTACAAGCCCCTGTTTTTGACAAAGTCCGTCCGGACAGTCCGCCTCTGTAACCCTGATTCCGTCAGGAGAAATCTGCACTGTGTTACTGCCCCATTCTCCCTCCACCTTTATTTCACGGGTTATTGCAAGAGGAAAACGGTATAATTCCTCTCCGTCCTGCATGATCACCGCCCATGTTCCGCCAACTCTGCCCCATAAAAACCACCAAATACTGCCTGACACAAACAAACCCGCCAGAACAAAACCCCATAATAAATCTCTTTTTTTCATGGCTTTTTCCTCTGATTTCTGCGAAAAGTAAATCCCGGCAAACAGAAATTAATTTGCCGGGGAACTTCTAAATCTCGAATGTAATCTGATGGAATACTTCCTTTTCCTTCTCAATCTTCATGATTCCGACTTTATCCGTCAATTCATAGCCGGTTCCTTTCATGGTACCCATACCGCACCAAGGCTCTAAACAAATGTATTTTCCGCCCGGTTTATGCCAGATAATGAAATAAGGATGATTGGGGAAGGAAACCGTTATTTTCTTACTGCTGTTACGGTGAATCAGAGTAACCTTATCCGATTTCAATCCTTCAAATACCAGGGAATCAATATCGAACAAATCGTCACTCAAAGGAAGGCGGTTGGACTTTTCCTGCAAGGGAACCTTGTGCTGACAAAGCTTCCCATCCTCATAAGCCAGAATCTCCATCTCCTCTTCCTTTTCAAACTCAACAATATATTCTTCAATTCCTTCCGGACAAGCGTATGCTTCATGAGATCCCACAGAGCAGTACAGGGGGCCTTCAGAACAATTTTTAATTTGATAAGAAACCCCTAGTGTTGACTCGTTCAAAGTAAACAATACCCGAAACTCAAAATCAAAGGGATACACTTTTTTGGTGCTTTCCGTGGATTTTGTAAAGAAAACAACACGGTCCTCCTCGAGGGATTCCACTTCAAATTCCGTACTCTTTGCAAACCCGTGAATCGGAAGCTCGTATTCCTGACCTTCATAAGTATATTTTCCGTCCTTCAATCTGCCGCAAATAGGAAACAGTACAGGAGCGCTTCCTGCCCAAACATTGGGATCTGCCTCCCACATAAATTCCGTATCTCCTTTTTTTACACTTTTCAGTTCCGCCCCCATTGGGTCGATCTGTACCGTTAAGGTTTTGCTTTTAATCGTAATCAACTGCATATCCATTCTCGTATAATATAATTATCATCAAAACTAAAGATAATTGTATTATACTTTTCCTTTCTTAAAATTTTAATATTTAACAACTGCAATTATCGGTTTTATTGATAATCTGTAGTTGTTTTTTTATTTTGTTTATACCAAAGG
>JAZURC010000077.1:0-24054 GCA_045606005.1 Clostridia bacterium | reverse complement strand
CTCCTTGGCTCACAGAACGACATGGCTACGATCCGACTTTAACTTAAATAGAAGTAGGGATTCTACCATACCACTCTTAAGGAGATTTGCATTTTTATCAAATTCCAAAAAGTAGTATGGAAAAGAAAGAATAGATTATTCCCATAAAATATTCCTACCTCAAATTGTTTTCAGTTATGTTTAGCATATTTATCATATCATGTTTTTCAAATTTTATCAATACTTTTTAAAAAATTACATGATAATTTTTCGGCATAAAGGGACATCGGATGCGGTTTTTGCATAGTATGGAGGTGTACCCGGAGGTGATACCACAATGACAAATTATTATGTAAACACAAACGAGAGTTGTAACAGAAGAATCTGCTGTGAATGGATTCCCTTCATTATTTTCGCAGTGCTGTTTACTTTTGTGTTGGGGTTGATTATCGGTGCAACAATGCTGGTAGCAACCATTGGCGAAAATCTGATTGCATTTATCATTTTGGCAGTTATTTTGTTCGTGCTTGCAGTTGTTTCCTTAATTGTTCGTTTGTGTAGTTGCCGCAGACGACGGAATCAACAGTGTGAATAGCAACAAACAGAACGGCTGTGGCAAACTTCTTGCCACAGCCGTTTTTGCTGTATATGGTCTGTGCATTTTTATACATCCCCGGGTTTTTCCCAGATGGATACTGTTTGCGTATCCTCATCCCAGTAAATATCACTGTTCAACCCGTCTGCCACTGCACGGACAGGCACTAATGTTCTGTCATTGATCTGCTGGGGAGGGACATCCAGCACCACCGCTTCCCCATTTACTGTCATGGTTTGATTATCAAGCTGTAATGTCAGGGTACGGTCATTGCGGACGGCGGTCACCGTCAGAGTTGCTTCGTCCCAGGAAACGGTTGCGCCCATGGTTTCAAAAATGGCACGGACAGGCACCAGAGTTCTGTCATATCGGGTGACAGGGGGCTGGTCAAAGGAGATGATATGCCCCAGATATGTAACGGTAACAATTTTCTCCCATTCATCCCCTCGGTCAAGGGCATATTGCTGAGCTGATGTGTGCTCAGGTGAAAAGAACTGCATCCGTCCGCAACCACGAAAGACCTCTTTTCCGAACACCGTTTCCCCGTTTTTCACGGTCACACGGAACAGGTTGGTATCAGCAAAAGCCTTGTTGCCGATTTTGGTAAGAGTTTTGGGAAGAATGATGTCTGTCAGCTGATTGCAATAGGCAAAGCTTTCCTCTCCCAAGGTTTTCATTCCCTCAGGGAAGGAAACAGAAGATAAGGACTCACAGCTGGCAAAAGCATAGTCGCTGATGGTTGTAACAGAATCGGGGATATGAATTTCTTTCAAACTTTTTGCAAACCAGAACAATCCGTATTCTATTGTTTTTAATTGCTTTGGCAGAGTGACTTTTTGCAGAGAATCACACCAGCCAAACGCCTCCTGTCCGATTTTGGAAACAGAATCGGAAAGGGAAATTTCCTTCAGCTGATCGCAGTTAAAAAAGGCATATTCCCCAATGGAGGAAAGTGTTTCGGGTAACAGAATATCGGTCAGAGTCGTAGCGTAAGCAAAGGCACCGTTACCCACAGAGGTGACAGTTTCCGGTACGGTGTAGACAGAACTTTCTCTGCCTGCAGGATACTGAACCAGTATGGTCTGTTTTTTGTCAAACAACACCCCATCTTCACAGGAGAAATTTTGATTTCGGTCAGGACATATGATTTTTGTAAGAGCGCTGCAGCCCATCAGCGCATGGTTTCCTAACAGTTCCAACGCTTCGGGCAGCAAAAAGGTCTCTAACGAAGTGCATTGTGCAAAGGCTTCGGTCCCGATGTGGGTTATATTTTCCGAAAGCATCAGCTCCTTGAGCGCCCTACAGCCCGCAAATGCCTGATTTTCAATTTTGGTAATACTGTTGGGAAGAACCAGTTTTTCCAGAGTTTCACACTCCAAAAAAGCGCCTTCTCCAATGGTGGTTATTTTTTTGCCGTTGATGTTTGCAGGAAGGGTAAGCTCTGTGATTCCTTCCTCAAAACCGGTAACGGTTCCCGTTTCTTTGTTAAACCAAATGCCGTATGTATCGTAAAAGGTCCCGGAGGTTTCGGCGCAGACGATGGAGCACAGTGAAAGCAATAGGCACAAGGACAAAACAAGTGCTGTTTTTTTCATGGTTCATCATTCCTTTCTTAACCTTTTTCCATCTCCTCACTATATCGCAATTTATTTCCTTTGTCAATAAAATTTTCCAAAACTTAGTCAATTTGTCTTTATTTTGTAATATATTGACCCTGTTTTATCCCAAAAGCCTGAGCCCCAACTGATAAATTCCAAAGGAAACCAGCCAGGCAAAAGCGGTCTGATAAACAAAGGCAAGGGAGGCAGATACCGTTCCCAACTCTCTGCGGATTGCGGCAAAAGCGGCGGCACAGGGCATATAAAGTAACACAAAATTCAAAAATGAAAATGCCGACAGGGGAGAAAATAAAAGTCCCACATCATCTGTCAGCACACGCAAGGTACTGACCACCGCCTCCTTTGCTCCCAAGCCTGCCAAAAGAGCAGACGCAGCTTCGGGTGTTCCAAAGCCCAAGGGGGCAAACAGAGGAGCTATTTTTTTTCCAAAAGAGAATAAAATGCTTTGATGAAATTCGGGGGCAGGATACCCTTGAGGAGTAAAATACTGTAACACCCAAATCAATACACTTGCAAGAAAAATCACGGTACACGCTTTTTTGAGAAACTCTCCCGACCGTTGTAAGGTAACCCGAAGGCTTTGTTTCCAATCGGGGATACGATAATGAGGCAGCTCCAGAACAAAGGATTCTGATGCTCCCCGAACCAAAAATTGATGAGAAAAAGCGGTGTTTAAGATGCCCCATAAAAGTCCCGACAGGTACAACAAAAAAATAATCAGAAAGCCTGATTGGGGGAAGAGAGCTCCTGTTATAAAGGTAAAAATGGGCAATTTGGCACTGCAGGACACAAAGGGCAAACATAACACCGTCAGGATTTTATCCCGTTGAGAGGGCATGGTTTTGGCGGCGGCAACGGCAGGAACGGTGCATCCAAAGCCTGTGAGAAAGGGAATTGCCGACCGCCCCGACAGACCGATAGTTTGCATGGGACGGTCTGCCAAAAAAGAAATCCGTGCCAGGTATCCGCTGTCCTCCAGCAGAGAAAGACAAAAAAACAAAAGAAAAATGCAAGGAAAAAAGGACAGCACACTGCCTACTCCCCCGAATATTCCCTTTTGCAAAAAGGATTGAAACCAAGGGGGAAGGAAGGCGACATTGATTTGGGAAAGGTGTGTTATGAGCACTTCCGTTCCTTTTTGCAGTCCTGTTCCCAAGGGTCCGAAGGGAACGAAAAATAACAGAAGAAGCACAAAAAACAGTATGGGAAAGGAAAGCTTGGAGTGAAGAAGGAGTCGGTCTAATGTTTCGGTTTTCTCTTTTTTCTTTCCTGTTTGACGGATACATTCACGGCAAAGGGTTTCGATGTATCGGTATCGCCTGTCCGCACTCATGAGATACGCCTCCCCCGTAAGCGGGGGTGCGGGGCAACGGGGGCGGATGCCTCTTTCGATTTGTTGTGTCAGATGTTCCGTTACCTCCCGTAAGCCTTCCTTTTTTCTTGCAGAAATCCCTATGACCGGTACCCCCAAAAGCTTTGATAATTTGGAGCAATCAATTTGCAGATGGGTTGCCTCATCCATCATGTTAATCGCTAAAACCGTGGGAATTCCAAGCTCTGTTAACTGCAAGGTCAGGTATAAATTGCGGGGAAGATTGCAAGCCTCTGCCACATTAAGAATGCCCTCGACCTCTTGTAATGCCTTCTTTGTGACCTCCTCCTCTTCCGAATAAGGAGTCAGGGAATACACCCCCGGTAAATCCAGTAGGGTAAGGGAGGGATTCCATGTTACCTGTCCCTGTCTGTATTCCACCGTCACACCGGGAAAATTTCCCACGCGGGCGGAGGCTCCTGTAAGTGCGTTAAACAGAGTGGTTTTTCCTGAGTTCGGGTTTCCTGCCAGGGCAATTACCATAAGGACGAATCCTCCTCAATCAGAATTTGTTTTGCATGGGAAAGCCGTAAGGAAAGGGAATATCCCCGCAACGAAAGCTCCAAAGGGTCCCCCAAAGGGGCAACGCCCCGAAGGGTAACGGCGGTGCCGGGCAATAATCCTAAATCATACAGCCGATGAGTCAGGCGTTCTTCCCCCTCTACCGAAAGAATCCGTCCTGTTTGTCCGATTTTTAATTGATGCAGTCTCATGTTTCCTCCCACCTTTCATATCAATTTATGTGTCCTCTTTGTGTAAAATGCTAAAATTCCGAATCTGTGTAAAAAATGCTTGAATTATTATTCGTTATGTTGTATAATTATAACATTACTATAAATGAGGTGTCATTATGATAAAAGTTGGTATTATCGGTGCAACAGGTTATGCGGGTGCGGAGCTTGTGAGAATTTTAAGCTATCATCCGGAAACGGAAATTGTTCATGCCATGTCCAAAAGCTATGCCGGTCAGAGCCTGACGGAGCTGTATCCCTCTTTGCGAAAGGTACAGGATTTGGTTTGTGAGGATTTGGATATCGAAGCATTAAAGCGGGATTGCGATGTGGTGTTTACCGCCCTTCCCCACGGTGCTTCTGCCGAAACCATTGGGGCACTGATGGAAAGCCCAACCTTGAAAGTGATTGATTTAAGTGCGGATTTCCGTTACCGCGACCACGCGGTGTACAGTCAGTGGTACGGCATTGACCATTGTGAAAAGGAATTATTAAAGGAAGCGGTGTACGGTCTTTGTGAGCTGTACCGTGACGATATTAAAAAAGCAAGACTCATCGGTAACCCCGGTTGTTATACCACCTGTTCTATCCTGGGTGCAGCACCCTTGCTTGCAAAGGGTCTGATTGAAGCCGATTCTGTCATTATAGATGCAAAATCCGGTGTGTCGGGGGCAGGCAGAAAACTGGTGATTGACCAGCATTTCTGCGAATGTACGGAAAATACCAAGGCATACGGTGTGGCAAAGCACCGCCATACCTCTGAAATTGAACAGGAGCTTTCCTTGTTGGCGGGAGAGGAAATAGTGCTTTCCTTTACCCCTCACCTGATTCCTCAGAAAAGAGGGATTTTATCCACCATTTACGGCAAACTGAAAGCACCGATGTCCACGGCTGAACTGTTAGCAGTATATCGGGAATTTTATCAGGATGAATATTTTATCCGAATTTATGAGGAAGGAAAACTGCCCGAAACCAATCATGTGGCAGGCTCCAACTTTGTGGATATGGGGCTGGTGTCCGACCCAAGAACAGGACGGGTCATTGTGGTAAGTTGTATTGACAATCTGTTCAAAGGCGCAGCAGGTCAGGCGGTGCAGAACATGAATCTCATGTTCGGTCTGCCTGAGGAAACGGCGTTGGACTGCCCTGCATTTTATCTGTAAGGAGAAGAAAAAATGGATGTAAATTCTTTGATTAAAAAAGCAAATATTCTGATTGAGGCGCTGCCTTACATTCAGAAATTTTCCAACAAAACCTTCGTCATTAAGTACGGTGGAAATGCCATGATTAATGAGGAATTGAAGGCTTCCGTGATGGAAGATATTACCCTGTTGAAGTTTATCGGCATTAACCCCATCGTGGTGCACGGGGGCGGACCTGATATCAATCAGGCGCTTTCTGACATGAACATTGAAAGCCATTTCAAAAACGGTCTGCGTGTGACGGACGAAGAAACCATGCGGGTGGTACAAATGGTTCTCATGGGAAAAACCAATAAGGAAATCGTGTCTTTGGTGAACTGCAACGGCGGAAAGGCGTTGGGTCTTTGCGGAATTGACGGGGGGCTGATTCACTGTAAAAAGCTCACTCCCGAAATTGACGGTAAGCTCGAGGACATCGGCTTTGTGGGGGAAATTACTCACATCAATACACACATTCTGGACCACCTGATTCAGGACGAATTTATCCCCGTTGTAGCACCTATCGGCATGGATGAGGAGGGCAACAGTTATAATATCAATGCAGATACCGTTGCCAGTGCCGTAGCCTGTGCCATCAAAGCGGAAAAGCTGATTACTCTTACTGATGTTGACGGTGTAAAGGATGCGGATAATAACATCATTTATGAGATTTTCCAGGACGAAATTTTAAAGCTCATCGAGGACGGGGTCATCACAGGCGGTATGATTCCCAAGATTTTGGGATGCCTTGATGCCATTGATTCGGGTGTGAACAGCGTACATATTATTGACGGCCGTCTGCCTCACTGCATCTTGCTTGAAATCTTTACCCATTCGGGTATCGGTACGATGATAAAGAAGAAAAGCCTATGCCCCGAACAGTGAAACTTAAGCCGCAAGCACGGACGAGCAGGGAGAGTAAGCCGTGAGTACGGAGCGTCGAAAGGGACGCTCCTTTTTAAAACCCCTTTAGAAAGGGAAGAGGGAATAGGAAAGAGGGAATAGTGAAGAGGGAATAGTGAAGAGGGAATAGGTATGGTAGAAAATCGTTCCGATTTTCTTAGATTTTTTGACATCCGACCATTCGCTTCGACAGATTGGCAAAAGGGCGGCTGACACCGTTATTTTATTTTTATTATCTCTGATTGACATTCGGTGCGTTTTGCGTTATAATTGATGTAAAAGCAACAAGGCGGTGACAAGTGTGAAATTGAAAAAAACGGAGTTAGGGGACTGGGAGCCCCGAAAACAAAACAAAAACTTTGAACTCAACGAGCTGAGGGATACCAACCGCACCCTGTGGATTGTGGCAGGGAGCGGGCTGGCTATTTTTTTGATAGTCGTCATCAGCTTTTTTACCACTGCCCATTTCTTTCCTTCCCTGTTCTTTTTCGGGTCGGAACAAACGGCGGCGGTGATGGAGGGTGAGGAAATCACCATAGAGGAATTTCAATATTATCTCATTCAGGCAGCAGAGGAAGAGAAGCACTCCAATCCCGATTATCATGACAAGAAACAGGAAAAGGCCTTAAAAAGCCGTGCATTGGAGCTGATTCAGACAGACCGTCTTTACCCCCTGTTGACAGAGAAACTCAGTCTGATTCCTCAAGCCGATACGGTAGCGAAAAAAAATCAACTGCTCAATGAATATGACACTGCCCGTAATACTCCCCTGTTTCAGTTTCAAATGCAAAGCCGAGGGTTGACAGAGGCTCTGGCAAGGGCGTTGATTGTTTCGGACAGTGCAAAGGAAACACTGGAGGAATATGTGTTAGAGCATACCGATACGGTTCAGCTTTTTACACGGGCACAGGAAATTTTCGCAAACTCCTATCGGAAATGCAAGTGGATTCGCTTTTCCCTGACAGACAGGGCAGGAACCCCTCTGCCCCAAGAGGAAGAGGAAAAGGTTCGTGCCAAATGCTACAGTATTTATCAACAGCTTCAGTCGGGAGAATCCTTTCAAAAGATGCAACAATCGTTGGCAAGCGAACCGCAGATTTGGGTGTATGACCAACTGGTAACAAAAGGACAAATGCTGCAGGAGGCAGAGGAAGTCGCCTTTTCTCTGGAGGTAAACGAAACAGGCGGTCCCATCGAAACAGAACAGGATATTTTCCTGATACAACGGGTTGACGCAAGAGAGGATTTTGCCGATCAGGAGCAGGCAATGGTGTATCTGGCACAGGAACAGTTGTTTGACGAATGGATAGATTCCTATCGAAAAGAATATGACATCAAGCCCTACAATAAAAATTTGAAAAAGATTGATGTTGCCGCCTTTTTAGAGCAATATTACGAGCAAAAACAGGAGGCAGACAAGCAAATTCAATGGATGGAGCAAAGCAAATGATAAAAATGGGCGTTTACAAGCATTATAAAGGAAATTATTACCGTGTGATGGGAATTGCCCGCCACAGCGAAACCTTAGAGGAAATGGTGGTTTATCAAGGTTTGTATGACGGCGGTGAACTGTGGGTGCGTCCGGCTTCCATGTGGGAAGAACAGGTGGGAGAGGCCCTGCGGTTTACCTATGTAGGAGAAGAAGATGAAATACGGTAATTGGACAGAAGGCTCGTTTCTTTTCCGTCCCAATCGGTTTATTGCCCATGTGCAACGAAAGGGAAAAACGGAAATCTGTCATGTGAAAAACACGGGCAGATGCAAGGAGCTCCTCCTTCCCAATGCAAGGGTGATTTTACACCGTCCCGACACAGCGGGGAGAAAAACGAAATACGATTTGATTGGTGTGCAGAAAGAAAATTGGCTAATTAACATAGATTCCCAGGCGCCCAATAAAATAGCCCATGAATGGTTGCAGACATTAGGATTTTCTGTCATTCGCCCCGAAACCACTTTTTCCCAATCCCGTTTTGATTTTTATCTGGAAAAGGGAAACAAGAAAATTTTTGCGGAAGTGAAAGGGGTTACCTTAGAGCAGGAAGGACTTGCCCTGTTCCCCGACGCCCCCACAGAGCGGGGAGTCAAGCACTTGCGGGAGCTGATGAAATGCCGTGAGCAAGGCTATGAGGCGTGGGTCATTTTCATCATTCAGATGAAGGGAGTTCACTCCTTTTCTCCCAACGAGAGCACCCATCCCGCATTTGCCCAGGCCTTGCGGGAAGCAAGAAACAAGGGAGTGTGGCTGACGGCACTTGAATGTGATGTGACGGAGGACACGATTACGGCAAGGCAGAGCGTGCCAATCTTATTATGAATGGAGAAATGTGTCATGGAACCAATGGATTACATTGTCATAAAAATAGAAGGGGAATATGCAACCTTAAAGAATATAAAAGACGATTGCGAAATCTTCATTGCCCTTGCCCTGCTCCCTATGGGAACGGATATCGGCACAAATTTGCATTATGAAAATTTTGAGTATGAAATCAAAAGCCTATGCCCCGAGCAGTGAAACTTAAGCTGCAAGTACAAGCGAAAAACCAAGAAAACGCAAGTTAAGTTTTCTGTTTTGAGCTTAACGGAGCTGCTTAAGTGAGCGACCGAGAGGGGCTGGAGGCTAGACGGATCAAAAGCCTATGCCCCGAGCAGTAAACCAAGGCGCGGCGGGGGCAACCAAATCCTGCGGATTTGATTAGGGGGGACTGTTGAGCCCCCTCGGGAAAAGAGCTGTTTTTTATATGAAGGGGGTATGGTGTATACCCCCTTCACCCCCACAGCCTCCCGGTCTTTGCTCAAGGCGGCTGTTAGCACTTGGGCACGAATGATTTTTGTGCCGCTTCGATTCGCAGCTTTCTGCTCAGCTCAGCTAAAATACCGCACGCAGCAACGGATACGGATATGCGGTATTTTACACCAAAATCATCCCAGCCCTTCGTTGACACCCGACCATTCGCTCCGACAGGTCGGCAAAAGGGCGGCAAAGCCGCCGGTCGCCTGCGTTGGAGGCGACTATCAAAAAGGAGCTTTTTCGTCTTTGACGAAAAATAACCACCATGTACCTTTGGTTCAATTCGTGTACCGAAAGGTATCATTCATTTGTTTTGGAAAGGAAGAAAGCCATGAAATGGATTCAGGTAAAAATTGAGGCAACGGAGCCTGATATGGTCTGTGCCAAGCTGATGGCTATCGGCATCAATGGTTTTGAAATTGAAAACCCTGCCGATTTTGAAGATTTTGTCACCAACCAAACCCAGTATTGGGACATTATTGATGAAACATTGCAACAGGAAAAGCAGAAAAATTCCTTTGTGAAGGTGTATCTGACAGAGCTTGAACGGGATACCTTACAGCTCATTCGCAGTCAGATGGAGGATTTGAAGCAAGAGGGGGATTTCGGTTCCTTGGAAATCACCTGTATGGATATGGATGAGGAGGATTGGGCGAACAACTGGAAGCAGTATTATAAGCCTTTGCACATCGGAGAAAGCATTGTTATTCGTCCCCTCTGGGAGGACTACACTCCAAAGCCCCATGAAAAGGTGGTCACCATTGACCCGGGTATGGCATTCGGTACGGGGGGCCATGAAACCACCTCAATGTGTCTGGAGCTGTTGGAACAGGCGGTAAAGACGGGAGATACCCTCCTTGATGTGGGTTGCGGAAGCGGGATTTTGTCCATTGCCGGTCTTACATTGGGCGCAAAAGAGGCATGGGGAGTTGACATTGACCCCATGGCAGTCAAAATTGCGGGCGAAAACGGGGAGCTGAACGGCTTTTCCTCTGACCGTCTACACCTGCTCGCAGGAAATCTGACAGATAAAATCAGCGGTACCTTTGATTTGGCAGTGGCAAACATCATTGCTGATGTGATTATTATGCTGTCGGGGCAAATCGGGCAGTTTTTAAAGACGGATGCACCCTTTATCTGTTCAGGAATTATTGCCGACCGTGCAGAGGATGTGGAAAAAGCCCTGACAGAAAACGGCTTTATCGTTATGGAGAAAAAGACCAAAAAGGACTGGGTTGCTTATCTTACCCGTTATAAAGGAGAGAAAAATGCCTAAATTTTTTGTTCTTCCCCAAGATTTTGACGGAGATTTTGTAAAAATTTTCGGTTTCGATGCAAAACATATCACAAAAGTCTTGAGAAAATCGGCGGGAGATGATATAATAGTATGTGATGGATGTGGTTTTGATTATCATACAGTCATTCAAGAGGTTTGCGGACAGGAAATTTTGCTCAAAATTATGGACAAGCAAAAAAACCAATGCGAACCTGAGGTAAAGGTAACCCTTTATCAATGCGTGCCTAAGGGCTCAAAAATGGAGGAGGTTGTGCAAAAATGCACCGAGCTTGGTGTTTCCTCCATTGTTCCCTTTGTCAGTGCCCGTACCGTGGTAAAGGATGACAAAGAAGGCTTTGCCAAAAAGACCGCCCGCTGGCAAAAAACGGCGGATGAATCGGTCAAGCAGTGTATGCGGGGAGTCATACCCACTGTTTCTCAAGTGTTAAACTTTTCGGAAATGCTTTGTCAGGCAGAACAGCATACCCTTTGTCTGATGCCTTATGAAAACTGCCGTACCACTGATTTGAAAACTGCCTTGCACATGAGAGAAAATTGCCTTGATGTAGGCATTATTATCGGCTCGGAGGGCGGATTTGAAGAATCGGAGGTGGAACAGGCGGAAAGCAGGGGGATCATCCCTGTGACTCTGGGCAGACGGATTCTGCGAACGGAAACCGCAGGGGCTGCCGTGCTTGGATGCGTGATGTATCAACTGGATCAAATGAAATAAATTTCAAAGGAGTGTCACAAAATGACAAAACAAGAACAAGAAAGAAGCATTAACAGAATTCTGATTACCATGGCAATCGCTTTTGGTGCATTGGTGGGCATGTATTATTTGTATGCTCTGGTAGCGCCTGCAAATGACCCTGTATTTTGGGTACTGTGCGGTTTGTTTGTGGTAGCGGCAGCGGTAATGGTGATTCTGTCTGCGAAAAAGAGCAAGTCTGTAGGCGTAAGCTTTGCAGAAGGCTACAAAAAAGATTTGAAGGCAAGATTCAAAGCAAACTTTGGTATTTTCTTTGTGGTATGCGCCATTCTTTGTGCCGTATGTGCCCTGACCCCCGACCTGAAAACAACCATGCTGGTAATTGCATGGGCAATCGGGATTTATACCGTGGCTTTGATTATCTTTTCTTCCATTATGCAAAAGGTTGCTGAAAGAAAAGAAAAGAAAAAGAAAATCAGCGCAAAAGCTGCGAAAAAGCAGGCAAAGAAAGCATTGAGAAATTCTTAAGAAAACTGTAGGGAGCGTCTTCGGACGCTTCTTTTTTTGGTACGTTTGGAAAAGGGCATAAGGCATAGGGAATAGTGAAGAAGTGTGGCGGAAAATCCTTCCGATTTTCTTTGGTTTAAAACCTATTAAAAAAGAAAGGGTAGTCATAACCCTTTCTTTTTTTCCATACAGTTTTTACATACATTCCGTTCTTCAAAAGAGGTCAGTTCTTCCTCGCTGTCACAAAAAATACAGGTAGGATATGCTTTTTTCAGCACCAACGTTCCCTTCTGCAAAAGAACATCAATTTCATCTCCCGCGTTAATGTTCATTTTTCTTCTGTACTTAATGGGAATGACAAACCTTCCCAAAGAATCTACTTCGTTTTTCATGTTTCTCCTCCAATAAAAAATGTGCCAATCGGAGTTGACACATGAAAAATGCAAACCCCCGTTGTTACCACACAAACTTTATCAGAATGGAATTTTTCACACACTCATCAAATGGAATTTGCATTTTTACCAAATTCAACACTGGTAGATAACAGCATATAGTACGCCTGTAAAAACAATTTTTTATTTCTTTGTAAAGTTTATGTGGTAGCTTCATTATATCATAAAAAATTTGGTTTGTAAATATAAAAACGCAAAATAGTTGGAAAAATTTTACAAATAACCGTTATTTTTTAAAATGACTGGATTTTTGTTGAAGGCTGTGTTATAATGGAAGAAATGAAAGGAGCAACTACTATGAATTTAACATTATCCACTCCAAAACTGGCGTTACGCATCTGGCAATCCCACCTGTTGATGATCGTGCTTGGGTTTATTGCCTTTTGTACCAATGATTTTACCGAAACCAACAAGATTATCACAGCCCTTGCCACCATTTTTTTCTTAGGGGTTTATTTTATTTTATGCTATAACGAGGCAAACCGCTGTGCTAAAAATGATGTGAATCAAAACCGTGACGGCGGGGTGCTCAAAGGGTTAACCGCAGGACTTTTGGCAACGGTGCCGGCTTTGTTGGTTCTCTTTTTGAGTATGCTCATTCCCGTCCCCCCCATTTTAAGCTTTTTCCCCACCTTTCCCGAGGATTGGTACAGGGTATATATGGTAGTCTATGACGGGTTGTTGTCCTTTACGAGAGCAGGCCTTGTGATGAAGCTTGTTATTTTACTGCCCTTGCCTCTTATGAGCACCCTTGGATATGCCACAGGACGAAAGAAGAAAAACCTGATGGAAAATCTGGAAAGAGGGATGACCAAGCTGGTATACGAAAAGAAACAATAACATAAATTCTCCTTGCTTTGCATAAAGTGAAAGCAGGGGGTGAATGTATGTTTATCACAGTAAGACGGTCCAGTATTCTGATGGTAGTGCTGATTTTATGTGTTTCCTTCGGGATTTACGGACTGTATCAAACGGACGGAGAGCAGGTGTTTCAGGCCTCCGATCAGGTAAGCGTGGTGATTGATGCAGGTCACGGCGGTATGGACGGCGGTGCGGTGGGTACAACGGGAGTGCTGGAGAAAAATCTGAATCTGGAGGTTGCCAAAAAACTGGAAAAGTTAGTGACCGACGGGGGCGGAAAAGCACTGATGACCCGCGGAGAGGATGTGTCCTTACATACGGATTCAGACACCACCGTTCGGGAACAAAAACGGAGCGATTTGAATTTTCGCCGTTCCTTTGCCGCAGACAGCGGAGCAGACGCCTTTATCAGTATTCACATGAATAAGTTTGAGCAAAGTCAGTACAGAGGTGCTCAGATTTTTTATTCTAAGGATGCAAACAGCAAACGGCTGGCGGAATGCATAAAAAAACAAGTGGTGCCCATTAGTGAAAAAAGCGAAGGCAGAGAAATTAAAGAAGCCTACGACACCATGTATATTTTACAGGAAAACAAAATCCCCTCCGTGATTGTGGAATGCGGATTTTTATCAAACCCCGAGGAGGAAGCCTTGTTGATGTCAGAGGATTATCAGCAACAGATGGCAGAAGCCGTTTATCGGGGATTATGTGAATTTTTACAGGAGAAAACCAAACAATGAAAGCAAAAACCAAGTTTGTATGTAATGAATGCGGATACGAAACCGTAAAATGGATGGGAAAATGCCCCGAGTGCGGCAGTTGGAATTCCCTATCCGAATTTGTGGAGCACTCTGCCGTAAGGGGCGGAGGGATTTCCGCCTCTTCTGTTACTCCCCTTTCCATTGACCAGGTGGAAATCACTTCGGAGGAACGGCTGTCTACGGGAAGCACTGAGCTTGACCGTGTGCTGGGGGGCGGTGCGGTAAAAGGATCTCTGATTTTGGTCGGAGGTGATCCGGGAATCGGAAAATCCACGTTACTGTTACAGGTCTGCAATCATTTGTCCCGTTTTGGCTCGGTGTTATATGTTTCGGGAGAGGAATCCCAAAAGCAAATCAAAATGCGTGCTCAAAGACTGGGTGCGTTGGAGCAAAACCTCTTTGTGTTATCCGAAACCAACACAGCACAAATTCAAAAAGCCCTTTCGGAGCATTCCTATTCTGCAGTGGTGATTGACTCCATTCAGACCATGTACAATGAAGGGGTTACCTCTGCACCGGGCAGTGTTTCTCAGGTGAGAGAGGCAACCCTTCTTCTCATGCGGATCGCAAAGGAGCAGGGAATTACGGTGTTTGTAGTAGGACATGTCACCAAGGAAGGCTCTTTGGCGGGCCCCAGAGTGCTGGAGCACATGGTGGACTGTGTGTTGTATTTTGAAGGAGACGGAAACCATGCCTTCCGTATTTTACGGGGTGTGAAAAATCGGTTTGGCTCTACCAACGAGCTGGGTGTTTTCAGTATGAATGAATCGGGACTTTGCGATGTTCCCAATCCTTCTTCCTTGTTTTTGGAGGGACGTGCAGAGGATACGGCAGGGTCTTGTGTGTTTTGTTCCATGGAAGGGTCCCGTCCTATTTTATCGGAAATTCAGGCATTGGTAACGGGGACGGTGTTCGGACTTCCCAGACGTGCCGCCAGCGGACTGGACCATAACAGAATGGTGTTACAGGTGGCAGTACTGGAAAAGAGAGTAGGATTACGGCTTTCCTCCTCGGATATTTATATCAATGTCGCGGGAGGACTTCGCCTGGATGAGCCCGCCTCAGACCTTGCCATGTGCCTTGCCATTGCCTCCAGCTTTAAAAACAAGCCTGGAACTGCGAAAACAGTTGCCTTCGGCGAGGTGGGTCTGACGGGAGAAATCAGAGGAGTCAGCTTTACGGAGCAACGAATCAAGGAAGCAAAAAAACTGGGCTTTGAACGGTTTATCATTCCGAAAGCCAACGCAAAAAATCTGTCCGACCAAACAGGTATTTTTGGGGTTGCTGACCTGTCAGAAGCCATTAAAACTTTTTTAAATTAACAAAATTGTAATATTTTTTGGTAAATTTTGAATTGACTTTTCGACAAATTTTTGGTATAATAAGAGTATAGAAACGATATAGTTTCAGGGGGAAATTACTATGTATCATATTGGAGACAGCGTGGTTTATCCGATGCACGGGGCCGGTGTGATTGTATCAATAGAAGAACATGAAGTTCTTGGCGAGAAGAAAAAATATTACATTATGGAAATGCCAATCGGCGATATGCGTGTCATGATTCCTATGGATAATTTACAGCAGATTGGAATCCGTGACGTGATTTCTACCCAAAAAGCGGATGAAGTGATTCATGCTTTGAAAGATTACGAGGAAGAAGAAACCGCTAATTGGAACAAACGATACCGTGAAAACATGGTAAGAATCAAAAGCGGGGATATTTTTGAGGTATCTCATGTAGTCAAAAGCCTGATGCAAAGGGATCACGAAAAGGGTCTTTCTACAGGGGAACGGAAAATGCTGAACAGTGCAAAGCAAATTCTGGTCAGTGAGCTTGTTATAGCAAAAAAACTTCTGCAAAGCGAAGTAGAGCAGCTTTTGGAAGGCATTTGCTACAAATAAATATAAGAGACGCTCTCAAAAGCGTCTCTTTTTTTAAGGAATAAGGAAGAGGGAATAGTGCAGAAGTATGGTTGAAAATCGTTCCGATTTTCTTTGATTTTATGGAAAGGATTGGATAGCATGGTGAAAGTGAGTGCCATCATTGCGGCGGCAGGAAGCGGAAAGCGAATGGGCGCAAACAAAAACAAACAGTGGATTTTGCTCAAGGGCATTCCTATGCTTGCAAGAACGATTTTCGTTTTTCAGGAATGCTCTGTTGTTGACGAAATTGTGATTGCGGCGGCACCCGAAGAAGGAAACGAAGTGGAGCAATTAGCAAAGGAATATGCTTTTACCAAAGTAACCGCTGTGGTTTCGGGGGGAAGCACCCGTCAGGAATCGGTGCGAAATGCTTTGAAAGGGGCTCAGGGAGAGATTGTGCTGGTCCATGACGGAGCAAGACCCTTTGTAACGGCCGAGGAAATTCAGAAGGTAAAGGAAGCCGTGGAAACCTTCGGTGCGGCAGCGTTGGGCATGAAGGTAAAAGATACGATAAAGCTGGTACACTCAGACGGAACAGTAGACAAAACCTTGCCCCGTGAACAGCTTTGGGCGGCGGCAACCCCTCAGGGCTTTTTCAGAGAACGGCTGATTCGTTTACACGAGATGTGGAGCAATACGCCTGTAACCGATGATTGTATGCTGGCAGAGCTTTCGGGAGACCCTGTGAAAATGGTGCTGTGCGGCGGACAAAATATCAAAATTACCTCCCCTGAGGATTTGATTTTTGCGGAACAGTTTTTAAAATAAAACAAAAACGGGACAACGGAGAGACTCTCGTTTAAATCGATTATTTTTCGTCAAAGACGAAAAATTTCCTTGTTACTATTCGCCATGTTGGAGGCGACAGACAGATGTTTGCAAGAGAGGGACGGATGTACCGCAACGGACATCGAAATCAGTTTCCTTTGCGGTCGATGACCGTTAGTGAGGCGGAGCAATGGGATTGCGGCTCCGAAACGGCGGTAGCAGAAGTCTTGAGCGAGCAATTACAGATGTCCGAGCCGAAATCTCAGGCGCGGCGGGGGAGCTTGAGGGGGCTCGCTGCAGAGCCCCCTCGGAAAAAGAAAGGAAGGATTACCATGAGAATCGGAAACGGATATGATGTCCACCGTCTGGTGGAGGGCAGACCCCTTATTTTAGGCGGAGAACAAATTGAACATACGTTAGGATTGTTAGGTCACTCGGATGCAGATGTTTTGGTTCATGCCATTATGGACGCTTTGCTGGGAGCGGTTGCCTTGGGGGACATCGGAACGCATTTTCCCGATACCGACCCCAAATATAAAGGAATCTCCAGTATTCGTCTTTTGGAACATGTAAGAGAATTGTTAGCCGATTACGAAATCTGCAACATTGATTCCATTATCGTGGCCCAAAAGCCCAAGCTTGCAGGCTATCTTCCTGCTATGAGGGAAAACATTGCCTCCGCCTTGGAAATTCCTGTTGGTCGGGTGAGCATTAAGGCGACCACTACAGAACAGTTGGGCTTTGAAGGCAAGGAAGAAGGAATTTCCTCTTATGCGGTTTGCTTACTGCAAGAGAAATAATTTCCTTAATTTATAAGAAAAGATTGATTTTTTCTTAAAAATAAGGTAAAATAGAACTACATGGAAAAAGAAATACGGAGGCAAAAAGTATGAGCGACATTGAAATGATGGAAACCCCACAAAAAACAATAGGCGTGTTAACCAGCGGGGGAGATGCACCCGGTATGAATGCTGCCATTCGTGCAGTTGTCAGAAGCGGAATTGCCCATGGCATGAAGGTAATGGGAGTTCGCAGAGGCTATGAAGGTTTAATAAACGGAGATTTGTTTGAAATGAGTCCCCGTTCTGTTTCAGATATCTTACAAAGAGGCGGAACGGTTTTACAGACCGCAAGAAGCAAGGAATTTGCTACGGAAGAAGGCGTGAAGAAGGCAATTTCCATTGCCAAGGTTTTTGAATTGGACGGACTTGTGGTAATCGGCGGAGACGGGTCCTTCCGTGGTGCGCGGGATTTGAGCACTCACGGACTGCCAACCGTCGGCGTCCCCGGAACCATTGACAATGATATTGGTTGCAGTGAATATACCATTGGGTATGACACTTGTATGAATACCGTGTTAAATGCGATCGACAGAATCCGTGACACGGCTACCTCTCACGAGCGGTGCTCTGTAGTGGAGGTTATGGGACGAAATGCAGGACATATCGCATTGAATGTAGGGATTGCCACCGGTGCGGAAGTCATTGTCATCCCTGAGCTTCCCTATGATTTTGACCGAGATGTTCTTAAGCCCATTTTTGAAGGAAAAAGCAGAGGGAAAAAGCATAATATGGTCATTGTGGCAGAAGGTGTCGGAGGCGGCGTGGAAATGGCAAGCCGTATTGAAGAATTAACAGGGATTGAAACCCGTGCAACGGTGCTGGGGTATATCCAGCGAGGAGGAAGCCCCACCGTCCGTGACCGTGTGATGGCAAGTCAGATGGGCGGAAAAGCCGTGGAGCTGTTGGCAAAGGGCATAGGAAACCGTGTCATTGCTTATGTGAACAATCAGATTAAGGATTTTGACATTTTGGAAGGCCTCAGCATGAAGAAAAGTATTAATATGGAACAGTATGAATTGTTTAAAATTTTGTCACTGTAAAAACGAAGAAGCTGTAGCAAAAAGATTTTGTTTTGCTACGGCCTCTTTTTTTCATTATAACAAAAAAGGAGCGTTCTATTGACGCTCCCTGCTCACGGTTTACTGTCCGTGCTTGCAGCTTAAGTTTCACTGTTCGGGGCATAGGCTTTTCTTTGTCCAGCCTCCAGCCCCTCTCGGTCGCTCACTTAAGCAGCTCCGCTGAACTCGAAACAGAAAACCAAACCCGTGTTTTCTTGATTTCTCGTCCGTGCTTGCAGCTTAAGTTTCACTGTTCGGGGCATAGGCTTTTCTTTGTTAATAACAATAAAAATAAAAGAAAAAGAAATGAAGCACGCTTCCTGTTAACACAAACAAGTGCCAGACAAAGTGGAAGTAGTGAACGGTTTTTCCTTTTTTGTAGAAAATGATTCCCAGAGTATAGGCAAGTCCGCCTCCCACCAGATAAAGAAAGGCTGATTTGGGAACAGCCAGGATCACAGGGCGGATTGCCGCTAAAACCGACCAGCCCATCACTAAATAAAGAACCTGTGACAGCCTGTCCCATCGGTGCAAATCTATGGAATTAAACACAATCCCAAGCACCGTGCAGGCGGCGTTAATGCCAAACAGCGTCCAACCCTTCCACCCTCCGATTAACACCAGAGAAATGGGCAGATAGCTGCCTAAAATCAACAGAAAAATGGAGCAATGGTCAAAAATCTGAAACACCTTTCTTGCTCCTGTTCTGGAAAGTGCGTGATACAAACAGGAGCATAAATATAAAATAATCATAAAGGAACCGTAAAGCGCTGCTGCAGTCAATTCCAGTCCGCCCTCACCCTTTACCAGAAGAAGAACCATTGCCGCAATGCCCAATAATGCACCCACACCGTGAGAAATGGCATTGGCAATTTCTTCGCCTACGGTCTGGATTCGACAGGCTTTTTCCTTTTTCTTCATATTCAAAACCCCTTTATCTAGTATTCGATACTATGTTATCACAATTTGATGTATTTGTCAATGGTTTTGATGCAATTTCCGGCCTATATTTTTCGATTAGTGCAAGGCCGATTGCATCTTCCAGTGCTTGGGTTTTCTCTGCTTCTGTTTGGGCGGCGGTCTTTTTTGCTTTGTCCTCCTCCGCCCATTGCAGGAGGGTTGCGTAATGATTGCGATACTGCTTGCCTGTGCTTTCCATATACAAACTCAAACGACGAATCAATTCGTTTGCATCGGTTACATAAAGGTGAAGCTGTTCCATTTCCCGTTCTGTGAGCATCACATTTTCAAAGGGACCGTAAGCCTCTCTCTTTTCGTCTTGTTTTTGTTTTATATTTATATTTTTATTTATATAGGTCTCGCTCTTACTCACGCTCTTACTCACGCTGTTGTTCACGGAGTTAGTCTCGGTGTTGGTGTCGGTGTTACTCACGCTTTCGGAATCGAATAAAAAAATTTGGGGTTCTCCCGATTGATTTACAAGTTGCTCCATACAGGTTAAACGGTATTTTCTCAATTCTCTTTTCTGATAGGGAGAGCAAGCCACAAGCTTGTGCTTTATGAGGGATGTTCTGGCTTCTGCAAGGCGGGTTTGTCCTAAGCCACTATAAATACGAAGCACACTGTCAGATACGGTAAATTCATTTCCCAAGCCATTGTTGTTGGAGGAGGCAAACAGGGCATACCAAAGTGCGATCTCTCCCGAGGATAATTTGTGATTTCGCAGATAACGCAGAAAACAAAGCTGTTCTGTAATGTAATTCATGGCGGTTCTCCTTTTGGTTAAACTAATCTTATACTTTTATTATATCATTAAAATCTTGACATGAGTTGGAGTGTTTTGGTAAATCGTAAGAGTTGAATGAATTGCCCCGAGGGGACATTTCATTTCCATTGACACAGATTGTCCTTTATGATATAATAATAAAGATGAAATGATGAGCAAACGGAGAATCGTATGTTATTTAATTCTGTCACATTTTTACTGTTTATTGCACTGGTGATACCGGTGTATTTTCTGTTGCCTCAAAAGGGCAGACCCCTCTTTTTATTGGGGGCAAGCTGGTATTTTTATATGAGCTGGAATGTGGCGTATCTGGGGCTTTTAATTGGCTTTACGGCACTGATTTTTGTGTTATCGGCCCTGATGGAACACACCAAAGGACAGGGACGAAAAAAGGCATATCTGCTGACGGGCTTGCTTCTTTCCTTCGGGTCCTTGTTTTTGTTTAAATATTTTGATACTACGGCTCAAATTTCCGCTGATTTGTTAGGGAAAATCGGCATTTCGGTCCAACCCTTGCAATTAGGCTGGATATTACCTGTTGGGATTTCCTTTTTCACCTTTCAGCTGACAGGGTATCTGATTGATGTGTATCGGGGAGACATGAAGCATGAGAAAAACTTTATTTATTTTGCCCTGTATGTGAGCTTTTTCCCTCAACTGGTGGCAGGACCCATCGAACGGGCACAAAACCTCCTGCCTCAATTTAAGAAAAAGCATTCCTTTCACCTGACAACCTTCCGAAGCAACCTGTTAAGAGTGCTTTGGGGGTACTTTAAAAAGGTAGTGGTAGCGGACCGCCTTGCGGTTTTTGTGGACGGGGTATATTCCGCTCCCGACGGGTTTGGCGGCTGGGTGACCCTCCTTGCCACCCTCTTTTTTGCGGTACAGATTTATTGTGATTTTTCGGGATATTGCGATATTGCAATCGGCATTGCCCGTATTATGGGCTTTCAGCTGATGACCAACTTTGACCGTCCCTACACGGCAACCTCCATAAAAGAGTTTTGGGACAGGTGGCACATTTCCCTGTCCACCTGGCTTCGGGACTATGTTTACATTCCCTTGGGAGGAAACCGTGTATCGAAAATCAGATATTTTTGGAATATTTTGATTACCTTTACAGCAAGCGGTGTGTGGCACGGAGCGGGGCTTACCTATCTCCTTTGGGGCTTTTGCCACGGCGTGATGGTGGCAGGACACCGACTGTTGTTTGGCAGAAAGAAAACAAGAAAAAATCCTGTGATGAAATATTTGGGTTGGCTTGTGACCTTTGTGTTTGTGTGTATGGCGTGGGTGTTGTTCCGTGCGCAAAATATGACGGATGCTCTTACGGTTTTTCATAATATGACAAGCTATTCTGACTTGGGGGCTTTGATTGCAAACAGTGAGAGTCAGCTTTACGCTTGCGGTCTGACGGGAGCAGAGCTGATTGCGGCACTGGTGAGCATTGTATTGTTGTTCGGCTTTGAAGCCAAGGGAGAAACAATATTGGTGTCCTTTGCAAATTGGTTTTCCCCCTTACGGTGGCTTGTGTTGTTACTGCTGCTATTTGTTTGCATCATTTTTGGTGTGTATGGGGCAAATACGGTGACCCAGTTTATCTATTTTCAGTTTTAGGAGGAGCAATGAAAAAATGGCGGAACGCCTGCCTTTCCCTGATTTGTTTTTGTATTCTGTTTGTGCTGATATTTCAGTATCTAAGCGGATTGATTCCCTTTGTGGATTTACGGCAAAGTTGGGTTTGGCAGGACATTTATAATAATCAAAATTCGATCTCCTATCTTTTTTTGGGCAGCTCTCATGTGTATTGCGGAATTAACCCTATGCAGATTCGGGAAAAAACGGGGAAAAATGCGGTGCTGATCAGTTCCGGAATGCAGACCCTGACCGAGAGTTATTATTGCCTTGAGGAAGCTTTGAAATATCAAAAGCCCGAAGCGGTGTATGTGGATTTGTACGGTGCCTATAAGGAATTTACCGAAACCAATTACACTAATTTGGACTGTATGCGCCTGTCTTTTACCAAGGTCAGGCTTGTACAGGAGGCGTTTTCTGATACCCGTCTGATTGACGGATTGTTTCCCCTGATCAGGGAGCACAGTAACTGGAAGGATTTTGAGAATATCCAATTAAATATTGAAAATAAAAATTCTAAAAAACCTTATGAATACGGGTTTTCGGGAATTGACAGTGTGATGAGCCAGGAGCAGTATGAGGGAATCGTGAATTGGGAGCAGAATGACGCCTCCATACTTCTTCGGGAGGCAGATGTTCGTGCCATTGAAAAAATGAAGGAGCTGGGCGAGAAAAAACAGGTCAGGATTGTATTTATTCTGATTCCGTGGCTGGATGAATTTACGGAGCGAATCAATTTCGGGTCTTTTCTCGGAGAGATCAACAAGGCAACAGGCGGTGTGCTTGTGTTGTCCAAAGAGGAATATGAAACCCTCGGCTTGTCCCGTGAAACCTTTATTGAGGATAAAATTTCGGATAATCAACATCTGAACCTGAAGGGTGCGGAGATATACACCGATTATTTGATTGAGAAAACAATGGAAAAAGAGAATAGTGAATAGTGAAGAGGGAAGAGTGAAGAGGTATAGTGGAAAATCGTTCCGATTTTCTTTGATTTTTTGACACCCGACCAATCGCTGTGACAGGTCGGCACAGAGGCGGCTGACAGATGTTTGCCAAACAAACCAATTCATTAAAGGAGTTATTATGGAAATTTATTTTGATAACAGTGCCACCACCCGCCCCTTTTCGGAGGTGTGTGAGTGTATGGCAAAAGAAGCCTATGAAAATTACGGCAACCCCTCCTCCCTTCACACACGGGGGAGCAGAGCCGAAAAGATACTTACTGAGGCAAGACGGACGATTGCATCCTCCATCGGTGCAAAGCCCGAGGAAATTCTGTTCACCTCCGGAGGAACGGAAGGGGCAAACATCGGCATTTTTGGGATAACAGGCGCCAAGCGGGGACGGCATATTATAACCACAAAAATGGAGCATCCTTGCGTTCTTCGTTCTTATGAAGCTTTGGAAAGTCGGGGGTATGAGGCGACCTACCTGAATGTGGATTCCCAAGGGAAGATTTCTCTTAATGAGCTGTCGGAAAGCATCCGTGAAGATACGGTTCTTGTGACTGCTATGCTTGTGAATAACGAGGTGGGGTCGGTGCTTCCGATTAAAGAGATGGGAGCGGTGATTCGAAAAAGTAATCCCGACACCCTCTTTTTGGTGGATTGCGTGCAAGGGTATTGCAAGGAGGCGTTTCGTGCCTCCTGGTGCGACGGTGCATTTTTCAGCGCCCATAAAATCCATGGACCAAAAGGGGTCGGAGCATTATACTTACGAAAAGGGGTGCGCCTTGCCAATCATGTGTTTGGAGGCGGTCAGGAACGGGGCATCCGTTCGGGTACGGAAAACACCCCTGCTATTGCAGGCTTTGGAACTGCGGTAAAAAAGATGCTGGGGGAACAAAAGGACCGAATGGAGCAAATGAGCCGTGTGAAGGAGGCTTTGCGCCAAGGGGCGTTATGCTTGCCTGATGTTACAGAAAACAGCCCTGAGGACGGATGTGCTCATATTTTAAATCTTTCCTTTTTGGGTGTTCGTTCCGAGACCCTCCTTCATTTTTTAGAGGATAAGGGGATTTTTGTGTCCAGCGGATCGGCATGTTCCTCCCATAAGCCCAGCCCCAGCCATGTATTAACCGCAATGGGTTTATCCCGAGAGGGCATTGACAGTGCCATCCGTTTTAGTTTTTCGGGAGAAAATACGGTAGAACAGGCAGAGGAGTGCGTGAAGGTGTTGCACGAGGTGGTTCCCGCACTACGGATGATAAAAAGATAGTGAATAGTGAAAAGGGAATAGTGAAGAGGTATGGTAGAAAATCGTTTCGATTTTCTTTGATTTTAATTTTTGGATTCGATATTGACAACGAGAATTCACCATATAAGGAGTGTTATTATGCAAG
>JAZURC010000076.1:0-11359 GCA_045606005.1 Clostridia bacterium | reverse complement strand
TTTTGACAAAAAACAAGCAACCGTCAGGAAAATCAAATGTTTTCCTGACGGTTTTTTCTTGTCATTCACAAAATGTAAAATATAAAATGGATACTACTATCTTAAATCCGCTTGTGTTAGACCGAGTTTGTCAGCGGTCTGGGGTGTAGCAAAATGCTACACCCTTGTTTTATAAGATGCTCTTTTTATATTCGGTGGGAGAAAAGCCGGTAATCCGCTTAAAGGAACGGGAAAAGTTGTGGATTCCCGTAAAACAGAGTAAATCTGTAATTTCGCTGACGGAAAGAGTGTCCTCCCGAAGAAGCTTTTTCGCCTCCTGAATTTTCAACTCTCCATAATATTGCATGGGACTTTTTTGAGTGAATTCTTTGAAAATTAAGGATAGCTGAGATTTCCCAAGCATAAAATGCTCGCAAAGGTCGGGAAGGGTGACTGTATCGTAAAGATGATCCTTCATGTATTCTATGATCAGCTCAACAGTGGAATTTTTGCCAATGAAACGGGATTGGGAATTGGGGTAAAATCGCTCTCCCAGTTCCGTTCCGTTGCGGTACAGCTTGATGAGGATTTCGGTAAAGTGACAAGCCATAAGCTGAGTGGACCCAAATTTTTCCTTGGAAAAATTCAAGTCGGCTTTGTTGTTATAGTTGTTAGGAATCGTTTCCAGTGCATTTTTTGCTTCCTGTAAAAATAAAGACAGAAGGGTGCAGGCGGTTTTGTCAAGGGTAAAGGTTTTTTTGCGAAAAAAATCCATAACCGGACTTTGGGAGGAAAAGGACACCACCAGCATATTATTTGCTACTTCCTGATTGGAAATGTGGGAATGAACCTCCCCCGGCTCATGAAAAATCACTTGTCCCTGTTCCAGACTGCATCCTATTCCGTCAGTAATTGCGATGATTTTCCCTTTGTCCACATACACCATTTCCCAAAAATCGTGTTTTTCCGGTGTGTGAGAAAATCCCTTGCCGAATTCAAAGTAGTAAATGCTGTGAAATCCATCAATATTCACTTGATTTTTTACCGGTTTTAACGGAAACATAGGCACCTCCGGAAAAAATGATAAATTTATCGTAGATATTGCTAAAGACATTTCTTTTTATTTATTATATAATAAAATAAGACGAAAGTCAATAAACTATTGTGAAAAGAGGTATATAGTTATGGATTTTTTAAGTACTGTAAAGGGTAGTCTGCTTGAAAACTTCTTCCCAAAGGGATGGGACATGGCGAAAATTGATGCATGCTGTGAAAAAGGCGTGGCGAGAGAAGATTTCTGGCATAAGGATTTCAATCCTGTTGAATGTGACAATATCAATGATTTTGACACCTATATGGGTCACGAAATTGCATTGCAGATTAAAAATGCAAAAGACGCGGGTCAGAAGCTGGCAATGATTCTGCCGGTAGGACCTATGGGAATGTACAAATGGGCAGTTTATTTTCTGACCCAGTGGAAGGTTGACTGTAAGCATGTTTACACCTTCAATATGGATGAATGGTCCGATTCAGAAGGAAACACTCTTTCCTCTGACAACACCGCTTCCTTTGAATACAGCATGAAGCAGGCATTCTTTGATCAACTGGGAGAATACACCATTCCTGAAAATCAGAGAAACTTTGCAACAAAGGAAAACCTGCCTACTTATCCTGAAAAGATTGCTGCCCTGAAAGCAGAAGGTGCAAAACTGGTGCTGGTGTTCGGTATCGGCAGAGTTTGTCATATTGCGTTCTGGGAACCTCATTTTGCAGATGAATTTGCAACAGAGGCAGAATGGAAGAAACAAAATTACAGAATTGCGGCAAAGCTGCATCCTCTGACCATTGAACAAAATGCTCTCACCAGCTTTAAGAGCAGAACCACTTTGGTTCCCTGCCGTGCAAACACTGTAGGCCCCGGCCTCTTCCTGCAGGCTGATTATATTATCGGCGGCTGTGACGGAACATTGGGACGCGGCATGGGCTGGCAGGGTATGAGTTTCTTAACCACTCTCCATTACGGTCCTGATATGAATATTACTTCTACTTATATGCCTACCTTACCCGGTAAGCTGTTTTATCTGAAAGACTTGGCAGGTCCTTTGACTGCTGAATGTAACTAATGAGGGACGAAAATGATTGATGTTGCATGTGTAGGAATTTTAGTTGCAGATGTGATTGTAAGCCCCGTGGAAGAAATGCCCGAAAAAGGGATTTTGTGCCCCGTTGATTCTATCGAATTGTTTTCCGGCGGAAATGCCATGACGGCGGCAATCAATCTGAAAAAAATGGGACAATCCTCTGCTATTATCGGAATGGTAGGGAAGGACAGATTCGGGGATTTTCTTTCCGGCTGTCTGGAGCAATACGAGGTTTGTACGGACGGATTAAAGCGCACCGAAAAGGCACAAACATCCGCTTCTACCTTGTTGATTTCCGAAGGGGGAGAACGGAGCTTCTGGCATTGTGAGGGAGCAAACGGAGTTTTTTCCATTGATGATATTGATATGGAAATTGTAAAACAGGCAAAAACCGTATTTGTAACGGGTTCATTTCTTATGAATACCTTTGACGGTGCCCAGACCGCTGAATTTTTAAAGCGGTGTAAGGAGCTTGGAAAAACCACCGTTCTTGATGTTTGTTGGGACAGTAAGGGAAGATGGGGAACCCTTCTCAATCAGGTGTTGCCTTATCTGGATGTCTTTATGCCCAGCATTGACGAGGCAAGAGAAATTGCGGGGAAGGATACGGTGGAAGAAATGGCGGAAACCTTCCTGAAACTGGGAGCAAAATCCGTTGTTATCAAATGTGGTTCCGATGGATGCTATCTGCGTGAAAGCATAGAAACGTCCGGAGTTATGATTCCTGCTTGCAAGGGAGTTACGGCGGTGGACACCACCGGTGCCGGAGATAGCTTTTGTTCCGGATTCCTGGCTGCATTCTCACGGGGAATGGATTTGAAGTCCTGTGCCCAATTTGGAAATGCCACCGGTGCTCACTGTGTTATGGAACGCGGTGCAACCACGGGTATCAAGAGCTTTGAAGAAATCTATGAATTTATGTGTAATCAGAAAGAAGGATAAAACATGTTAGTAACATTACAGGAAATTTTACAGGAAGCCGAAAAAGGAAAATACGGGGTTGGTATGTTTAATATGTTAAACCTCGAAATGGCGCGTGGAATTATCGATGCGGCAGAGGCGGAAAATTCTCCGTTGATTTTAGGGGTAGCAGAAGTTCATCTTCCCAGCGTTCCTTTTGAATATGCGGCTTTGATTATGAAGAAAATTGCTGATGATGCGAGAGTGCCTGTTTGTTTACACTTTGACCACGGTACAGATTATGCTAAAATTGTTAACGTAATGCGTCACGGGTTTACCTCTGTAATGTATGACGGCAGCGCACTTCCTTATGAAGAAAACATTGCCAACACCAGAGAAATCAGCCGTGTTGCTCATGCGTTGGGTGTCAGTGTGGAAGCAGAGCTTGGTCATGTAGGCGGCGCAGAAGGCGGCGGCGATGACGGACACGAAGCGCAATACACCAATGTAGATCAGGTAAATGATTTTATTGAAAGAGCAGATATTGACGCATTGGCAGTTGCAATCGGAACGGCTCATGGTCATTATAAATCCAAACCGAAGCTGGACATCAACCGTTTGGCAGAAATTTATAAAATCAGTAAAAAGCCTTTGGTTCTTCATGGAGGAAGCGGTTTGTCCGAAGACGATTTCAGAAATACCATCAAAAATGGTATCAGAAAGGTGAATATCTGTACAGAAATGTGTGTTGCTGCATTAAAGGCATACAACATTGCTCTGGAAGAAAATGTAAGCTTTGAAATTGCTTTAGAGGTTGCCAAGAGTACTGTTTACGAAGTGGTAAAACAGAAAATGAGACTGTTTGGCAGCAGCGGAAAAGCATAATTTGGAGGTAGAACAATGAATGTATTAGCAATCGGTTGTCATCCTGATGATATGGAAATTAACTGTGCGGGAACTTTAGCAAAATGTGTTGCCCGTGGTGATAAGGTAACGGTTTGCCATGTGGCAAATGGAAACTTAGGTCATGCAATTATTCAGCCCGATGAACTGCGTGACATCCGCCGTGAAGAAGCAAAAAAGGCTGGTTCATTGGCAGGAATTGAAGTGGTTACCTGTGATATCGGGGATTTGCTGGTTTATGAAGGCTTACGGGAACAGCGGGATAAGGTGGTAGATGTGATTCGTGCAGCTCAGCCCGATTTTATTATCACCCATGCTCCCAACGATTATATGCCCGACCATGTTGCGGTAAGCCGTTTGGTATTTGATGCCTCCTTTGCCGCAAGTGTAGGACATTATGGAACCGGCGTAGCAGGGACTGCAGAGGTTACTCCTATTTATTACATGGACAATCTGGCAGGACTGAACTTTATCCCTACCGAATATGTAGATATTTCAGATGAGATTGACAAAAAGATTGATATGCTGGAGTGCCATGTAAGTCAGTTGAAATGGATGCGTGACCATGACGGCATTGATTTTGCAGAATTTGTAAAAACCTGTGCCAGATACCGTGGATTACAGTGCGGTGTGCAGTATGCAGAAGGCTTTACTCAGTGCCTTGCATGGCCGAAAATCAAACCGGCAAGATTATTACCATAACGGAATACCTGAAAAACAAAAAGACCGATTCTGAATAAGAATCGGTCTTAGTTTTTTATTTAAGCTTTATGTTGTTCAAAACATGCACTGCAGTAAACAGGCTTGTCAGTTTTGGGTTGGAACGGAACAACCGCTTCGCCGCCGCAATCTGCACATACTGTAGTGAACATTTCGCGATTTTGGTTAAAGGCGCGTTTTTTTGCATCTCTGCAAGCTTTGCAACGCTGTGGTTCGTTCTGCAGTCCTTTTTCTGCGTAAAATTCCTGTTCCCCTGCGGTAAAAATAAATTCTTCTCCGCAATCCTTGCATACCAGTGTTTTGTCTTCGTACATTGTGATACCCTCGTTTCTTTCAATTATGAATTAAATTTTTGCTCCTTATCGGGATTGAACCGAACTGATTTTGATGCCCCGACGGCATTGAGAGCATATCTGGAGCGGGTAACGGGGATCGAACCCGCACAACCGGCTTGGGAAGCCGATACTCTACCATTGAGCTATACCCGCATCTGGTCAATTTATGGACAAAATCCGTTCCAGCTTTCGCTTCACTCTTTGCAGAGCGTTGTCTATGGATTTTGGGGTTTTCCCGATTTGTTCGGAAATTTCCTGATAGGATTTTCCTTGCAGATACAAATTGAGAATCTTGTGTTCCAGCTTGCTGAGTGCTTTTGAAATGGCAGCCTCGCAAGCATCATAGTTTTCCTTATTGATAATCAATTCTTCAGGATTCATGCAAGAACTGCCCAGAACCACATCTGCCAGCGTCTGATCCGAATTTTCATCGTAGGCCGGCCGACTAAGAGAAACATAAGAATTCAGGGGCTGATGCTTTTGACGGGTTGCGGTTTTGATAGCTGTAATCATTTGTCTGGTAATGCAGATTTCCGCAAAGGAACGGAAGCTTGCCTGCTTGTCCGGTAAATAGTCACGCACCGCTTTATAAAGCCCGATCATCCCTTCCTGAATCATATCCTCATGGTTGCCGCCAATGAGAAAATAGGGACGTGCTTTTGAAGCAACAAACCCCTTGTATCGGTTTAAGATTGCTTCCATGGCATACATATTGCCCTGTTGGGAGAGAGAAACTACTTCTTCATCCGCCATTTCGTTGTAAGGCAGATCCCGTTCTTTACACATAGAGAACTCCTCCTTTTGGACAATTTGCAAAACCTACTAACATTATATGAAAAAAAATCAAAAATGTCAAGAGAAAATCTACATTTTTTCTTAGAAATAATACAGAGAGAAAGAAGAAGTGGGTTTTCAGAACAAAAAATGTAATGTTAACAGTAAAAGGAGCTGTAGCAAAATGATTTTGTTTTGCTACGGCTCCTTTTTAGTCTATTTCAATATGATCTATTTCTATGGTTTCAAAATCCTCGTCTGTCAGGTTCAGACAGTTACAACAGTTGTCGCAAATTTTATTCGGATCCAAGTCGCACATATTACAATTACCGCACTCAATACAAGTTTTATCCGGATCTAATACACATTTTCTCAACATAATGTTTCCTCCTTTTTCCTTATTATAACACAAAAAGGAGAAAAAATCAATCAGGAAAGGGGGATTTGTAAAAGTTGATCTTCAAACACCTCTCCCGTTTCCAGACGGTTGATCTTTTTCAGCTCCCATACAAAGGAGCGAATATCATAATCCTCAGGGAGATGGGTTTGTGCAATTTCCCATAAGGTATCTCCTGACTGCACAGTAATGTAGGTAAAGTCCGAAGGATCTTCCGCCTTGGGAACAAGAACATTGACTGCCAGCAGTATCAATAGACAAAATCCAAAAAATCTTCCTTTTCTTTTCAGTTTCATTTGTACCCCTCCTAAAAACACGAACATCTGTTTACATTTCTATTATACAACCATTTGTTCGCATTGTCAATACTTTTTTAAAAATTTTTAAAATTATTTTAACTCTTCCAAAGAACCGAAAGAAAATCCCTGTTCTTCCCACTTGGTCAGCAATTCGTCCAGAATCTCGGCATTGGTCTGAGAGGTGCTGTGAAGGAGAACGATGGCACCGTTGTGAATTCGGGGGAGTAATTTGGAAAAGGCTTCCTCGTGAGAGGGTTGATTATCCGTGTACCAATCCACATAAGCCAGACTCCAAAAGACGGTTTTATACCCCAGTTCATTTGCCATTTTTAAATTTTCCTCGTTGTATTTTCCCTGAGGCGGACGGTAAAATTTCGGCATTTCTTTCTCCGTACATTCCTGATAGAGTGTTTCCAACTGTTTCAATTCTTTTTCAAAGGAAGCTTTGTCTGCAATCTGAGACATATCAGGATGATGAAAGGTATGATTGCCCACAATGTGACCTTCTTCCACCATTCGTTTTACCAAATCGGGAGCGGTGGAGATGTAATTTCCTACCACGAAAAATGCGGCAGGGGCATTGTGTTTTTTCAAAGCATCCAAAATGGCAGGGGTATTTCCGTTTTCAAAGCCGGCGTCAAAGGTCAGGTAAATGGTCTTTTTTCCTGTATCACCGGTAAACCACGCATCATATTGTTTTAAAAAATCAGCGGTTGCATTTCCTACGGGAGGCTCCCCCGGAGAGGGAAAGGATAAGCCCCAATTATCACTTAATACCGACACGCTCATGCCGTTTTTCCAAAGTCCCACGCAAATCATTGCCACCGCCAGTACACAAACCAACCCGATTAACTGTTTTCTTTTTAATACAAAAATCATTGTTTTCACATCCTTTTGTTATAATGTATGACAATCCTTTCCCAAACATGAATAAAAATGGTTTGTTGCAAAAAGGGACTTGTTTTTTTGAAACTATTGTGATATAATCAATAACATCGCATGGCAATAGAAAATGGTACAATAAACGGGAGGAACAAGAATGGAAAACAGAGAGGAAATATTTCGGAAAATCAGATATACTCTTTATGTATTGGGAGCCATGTTTGCGGTGCTTGGATTGATTCTGCTGAACTTGTTTGGCGTGGCAAAGAAAGCGGATTTTGCCGATCAGCACATTGCTTTGATTGTTCCAGGGACCTCCTATTATCATACCTATGACTGCGATGAATTCGATCGTTCTAATTTTATCGCGTACAATATAAAATCGGCGGAAAACAGAGGATACCGTCCCTGTCCGCTTTGCCATGAGAAGAATCAATAAAGATGGATTTTGTTATTGCAAAAAAGGAGTTAGCTACTATGAAACGAGGATGTATTATTGGATGCGGTGCCATTTCACCCATGCACGCAGACGGAATTGAAATGACTGATTACGGTCAGTTGGTGGGGGTTTGTGATATTGACAAAGAAAAAGCACAGAAAATGGGAGAATGTTACGGAGTCCCTGTTTATTCTTCGTTTGATGAGGTGATTGCAGACAGTAATGTGGATGTGGTGCATATTTGTACTCCCCACTATCTTCATGCACCTATGACAAAGGCGGCACTTGCGGCAGGGAAGGCAGTTGTGCTGGAAAAACCGATTGCTATTTCTCAAGCCGAAATGGAGGATTTGTTGAGCTTTGTCCGCAAGAACGGATATGAAGAAAAGATCAATGTCATGTTTCAGACAAGAAAAAACACTTGTATTCAGGAAATCAGACGGCTGATGTCCGAAAATGCCCTGGGTCAGTTGCAGGGAATTGCAGCACACCTGACATGGAAACGGGATGAGGAATATTATGCTTCAGGCGATTGGAGAGGTACTTGGGCACACGAAGGGGGAGGAGTGCTGATCAACCAGGCCATTCATACCATCGACTTAATGTTGCAGTTAGCAGGGCCTGTCAAAACCATGATAGCCAACGCCTCCAACCGTATGGTAAAAAATATTGAGGTTGAGGACACAGCGGATGTGATAATGGAGTTCGAAAGCGGAATCAGAGGGGTGCTTACCGCTACCAATGCTTACAGTACCACCATTCCCGCCAGTATTGAGTTGAATTTTGAAAAGGGCATCCTTCGCTATGCGGATCAGTCCTTGTATCGGATTTGCGGAGATGACATTTCAGTCTTATGCCATGATGAACATACCTATAAGGGAAAAGCCTGTTGGGGAAACGGTCATGCCATAGCCATGGAGAATTTCTACCGCTTTTTGCATGGAGAGGGCGGAGAACAGCTTCCCCTTACCGAAGCGGTTCCCGCAACAAATTTTGTATTTGAAGTGTATCGTCAGGCATTTGGGAGATAGAGCAAACATATAGATGGAAAAGAAGAAGATTTTGATATAGAGAATCTTCTTCTTTTTTTGTTGTTGTTGAAAAAACAGAAAATTCGGCATAAATCGACGGAAACAATTGACAAACGGAGTTTATTCCTATATAATAAAAGAAATGGAAAAATAAAAAAGGGGTAATTGTGATGAAAAAAAAGCGCAGTAAACTCAACAAGGTGCAGACAGTAAACAGTATCAAGCAGTTATTAAGTCAGGCGGTAGAAGCGGTAGGAGATCAGGATGCATACCGTTACCGTCATAAGGGGAAGGATTGTTCCGTTACATTCCGTGAGTTTGAACAGCAGACGAATTTTTTAGGAACAGGGCTTGCAAATCTTGGTGTATCCAAAAATCATGTTGCAATTTTATGTGAAAACAGATATGAATGGATTTGCACCTATCTGACTGTTTTGAAAAGTGACAGTGTATATGTTCCCATTGATAAGGAGCTTCCCATACAGGATGTGCTGAACATTTTGGAGGACAGTGAAAGCACCATTCTCTTTTATTCCGAAAAGCAGGAGGCAAGATTACAGGAGCAGCTGGAGTCCTTATCTCAAATCCGTTATTTTATCGGGATTGACAGAGAAGAGGATTCCGAGGACGGTCGGTTTCTCTCTTATGCAAAGCTGATGGAACAGGGAAAAGAAAAATATGAGCAGGGTGATGAGTCTTATACCTCTCAAACCTTTGACCACAATGCCCTGAAACTGCTTGTATATACTTCCGGTACAACAGGAATAGCAAAAGGGGTTATGCTGTCTGAACACAATTTGGTCAGCGGTGTGTATTACGGATTGCAGGTTTCTACCATTTATACCCGTGGCTTGTCTGTTCTTCCTTATCATCATACATACGAAGCAATCCCTGGCATCTTAGTGGCAATTCATCATCATGTAACCCTGTGTATTAACGATAATCTGAAAAATGTTTTGAAAAATCTGGAACTGTACAAACCGGAGCATATCTATCTGGTTCCGGCTTTTGTAGAGGTGTTTTATAAAAGAATTTGGGCAACTGCAAAGAAATCCGGTAATGACGGAAAGTTAAAGGTGCTGATTAAAGTCAGTAACGGTCTGCGAAAGGTGGGCATTGACCTTCGTCGTACGCTCTTTGCTTCCGTTCATAAGGCATTTGGCGGAGATCTGAAAAAGATTGTTTGCGGAGGAGCCCCCCTTCGTCCTGAATTGGGGTATTTCTTTGAATCGATTGGCGTGACATTGCTGAACGGTTACGGAATCACAGAATGTTCTCCTCTGGTTAGTGTAAACTGTGATGACAGTACGAATGACAGCAGAACCGTTGGATACCCTCTGCCTTGCTGTGAAATAAAGATTGCAGAGCCTGATGAAGAAGGAATCGGTGAAATCTGTGTTAAGGGCGACGTGGTTATGCTTGGATATTACAAACAGCCTGAAAAAACCGCTGAGGTTCTTTCTGAAGACGGATGGTTCAGAACGGGGGACTACGGCAAATTGAATGAGATTGGTCAGTTGATGATTACAGGACGGAAAAAGAATCTGATTGTATTGGATAACGGCAAAAATATCTTCCCTGAAGAAATTGAAAATCTGATTGGTGCCATCGACTATGTTACCGAAGTGATTGTATATGGTCATGAAAACGAATCTGGTCAGGAAGAGTCCTTGTATGCTGAAATTTACTGTGCTCCCGAAGGCATTGGTGAAATTTCCAATCTTGAAGAACAACTGAAACAGGATATTTCCCTTGTTTGCAGTGAATTGCCCTCTTATAAGCACATTGCAAAAATCATTATCCGTGACACGGAATTTGAAAAAACCACCAGTAACAAGATTCGCCGTAATAAGGTTGTAAAACAATAAGGTTGAAAAAGCAAATAATTTGGTGAAAAAAACCATTGACCTTTTGTCGTTTTTGCTGTATAATGGTTTGTATATTATGTTTGCTAAAATTTTCACAAAATAGCAACGCAATTTGAAGGAGGAATCACACCATGAGCAGAGTGTATAATTTTTCGGCAGGCCCTTCCATGCTGCCCGAATCCGTTTTAAAGAAAGCAGCAGCAGAAATGCTGGATTGTCAGGGTTCGGGAATGTCCGTCATGGAAATGAGCCACCGTTCCAAGGATTATGAAGTCATTATAGAGGGTGCTGAAGCACTGTTCCGTGAATTGATGGGAATTCCGGATAATTATAAAGTATTGTTTTTGCAGGGCGGAGCTTCCACCCAGTTTGCAATGATTCCCATGAATCTGTTTACCAACAGTAAGAAGATGGATACCATTCTGACCGGTCAGTGGGCAAAGAAGGCAGCTTCCGAAGCAAAGAAATTCGGTACTGTTAACATTTTGGGCTCCAGTGAAGATCAGGTGTTTAACTATATTCCTAAGGTTGACCCCTCATCCTTCTCTTCCGATGCAGATTATTTCCATATTACTTATAACAACACCATTTATGGCACCAAGTTCAATACCCTTCCCGAAACGGGAAATGTTCCCTTGGTGGCTGATATTTCTTCCTGTGTACTGTCAGAAGCCATGGATGTTTCCAAGTT
>JAZURC010000075.1:0-7402 GCA_045606005.1 Clostridia bacterium | reverse complement strand
GTATCCCTTGCCATTACCGACCACGAGGAAGAGGAAGAAGAAATAGTGGTTGACAGTGTAACTCCTCCTGAAATAGTGGAAGAAACACAAGCACCACCAGAGATTGAAGAATAAAACAAGAAAAGAATATTAAAAACCTCTAAAATGATATTTTTATTATATATCATCTTGGAGGTCTTGTATAGACTTTACACAAAATTTGGGATAGTCTCATTTATTTCTCCCGGCAGTTTTTAATATTCTTTTCTTTTTTTATTCTTCAATCTCTGGTGGTGCTTGTGTTTCTTCCACTATTTCAGGAGGAGTTACACTGTCAACCACTATTTCTTCTTCCTCTTCCTCGTGGTCGGTAATGGCAAGGGATACAACCTTGACTCCGTCTCCCATCTTAATCAGACGAACCCCCTGAGTGGCACGCTTATATTCACTGATATCTGAAACTGCCATACGGATGATAACACCTTCCGTGTTAATCAGCATCACGTCTTCCTGTTCTGTTACATTTGCAATACCAATCAGATTACCTGTTTTTTCGGTAATCTTATAAGTAGCAATACCCATTCCTCCACGGCTCTGGTCACGATATTCTTCAAATGAGGTTTTCTTACCGTACCCATTTTCAGTCACAGCAAGCAAGGTGCCCTCTTCGGACACGGTGGTCATACCGATTAAGAAGTCATCTCCCTTTAATCTGATACCCCGAACACCTCTTGCGGTTCTTCCCATAGGACGAACATCTTTTTCGTCAAATTTAATTGCCATACCGTGACTGGTACCAAGAAGCATGGTATCATTTCCGTCAGTCAGTTTGACCTTAATCAAGTCATCCCCTTCATCAAGAGAAATAGCATTTAATGCTCCCTTTCTTAAGGAACCGTACTGAATCAGCGGTGTTTTCTTCACAACCCCGTATTTGGTTGCCATCAGCAGGAATTTTCCTTCTTCAAACTTGGAAACATGAATGCCTGCTGTTATCTTTTCATCACTTTCGATAGGCAACAGATTGACGATAGGCGTTCCCTTTGCATGTCTGCCGGCTTCCGGAATCTGATATCCTTTCAAGTGATACATTCTGCCACGATTGGTAAAGAACAGAATATAATCGTGGGTGGAAGCCACAAACATATTTTCGATGAAGTCCTCTTCACGGGTACTGAGTCCCATAATTCCCTTACCGCCTCGTTTCTGGCTTCTGTAGGTTTCTACAGGCAGCCGTTTTACATAGCCGTAATGGGTAATGGTAAACACATTTTCCTTTTCTTCTATCAAGTCCTCGTAATCCACATCGTCAATAGCCGCTTCAATGCCTGTCAGACGGTCATCTCCGTATTTCTCCGCTATGGCGGTTAATTCTTCCTTGATGACTTCCTTCAATCTTTCTTCATTATCCAGAATTTCCTGATATTCTTTGGTTAATGCCACAAGACCGTTGTATTCTTCTTCAATTTTTTCACCGTTTAGCCGTTGCAGCTGTGCCAGACGCATATCCAAAACGCTTTGTGCCTGTACATCAGAAAATCCGAACCGTTCCATGAGCCGTTCTTTGGCATCATCATAAGAACTTCTGATAATTTCAATGACTTCATCAATATTGGCAAGGGCAATACGCAAGCCTTCCAAAATGTGCATCCGTTCCTTTGCCTTTTTCAAATCAAATTTTGTTCTTCTGGTAACAATTTCTTTCTGAAAATTAATGTAATTTTGCAGAATTTGCTTTAAGCTCAATACTTTTGGCTTTCCGTCCTCAATGGCAAGCATATTGATAGAAAAGCTGTCCTGCAAACGGGTAAACTTATACAGCTGATTGAGCACAATCTGAGGATTGCCGTCCCTTTTTAAGTCAATCATGATTTTTAATCCCACACGCTTGGAGGATAAATCACGAATGTCTGCAATGCCGTCAACCCGTTTGTCCTTTACCAAATCTGCAATGGATTTTACCAAATCCACCTTTTTCAGCTGATACGGAATTTCGGTGATAACAATAGAATATCTGCCGTCTTTATTTTCAATAACCTCTGTTTTTGCACGGATGATGATTCTGCCACGACCTGTTTCATAGGCATTTCTAATACCTGCTCTTCCCATAATGGTTGCTTTTGTGGGGAAGTCGGGCCCTTTCACATATTCCATCAATTCATCTACCGTAATCTCAGGATTTTCCATTTGGGCAATGGCACCGTAAATCACTTCCCGAAGATTATGAGAAGGAATATTGGTTGCCATACCAACAGCAATACCGGAAGACCCATTTACCAGCAATACAGGGATTCTGGTGGGAAGAACGGTAGGTTCAATTCTCTTTTCATCAAAGTTAGGAGCAAAGTCCACCGTATCTTTATTGATATCTGCCAGCAATTCATTGGCAATTTTACTCATTCTTGCTTCTGTATAACGGTATGCAGCAGGCGGGTCCCCGTCAATGGAACCGAAGTTTCCGTGTCCGTCAATCAAAGGATAGCGGAGGGAAAAATCCTGTGCCATACGAACCAGAGCATCGTAAACGGAAGCATCACCGTGAGGATGATACCGACCGATTACATTACCGACGGTGGTAGCGGATTTAAAGAAGGGTTTATCCGCTGTCAGATGCTCTTCATACATGGCATATAAAATTCTTCTGTGAACAGGCTTTAAACCGTCCCTCACATCAGGGAGAGCACGGCTGATGATAACGGACATGGCGTAATCAATAAAAGCCTCTTTCATTCTTTTTTCAATATCTACTTCCACAATGGTCTGGTTCTCCAGATGTTCTACAAAGTGGGTATCATTATTTTCAAAATTTGATTTTTTCATGGCTTACTCCTGTTAAATATCAAGATTGACGGCATATTTTGCATTTTCGTCGATAAACTTTCTTCTTGGTTCTACCTCGTCACCCATCAAAATAGAGAAGGTTTCGTCCGCCTTTTCAGCATCCTCCAAGGTTACCCGAATCAGAATTCTGAATTCAGGATTCATGGTAGTTTCCCAAAGCTCTTCTGGGTTCATTTCACCAAGACCTTTGTAACGGCTGATGTCTACTTTTGCATTGGGATCGCCGTTTTTCAATTCTTCACTGATTCTGTCTCTTTCTTCATCAGAATACGCAACCTCAGACTTTTTCCCTCTTGAAAGCTTATACAAGGGAGGCTTTGCCAGATACACATGCCCTTCTTCAATCAGTTTCGGCATAAAGCGGAAAAAGAAGGTTAACAATAGTGTCTGGATATGAGAGCCGTCAACATCGGCATCCGCCATAATAATAATTTTGTCATATCTTAATTTTTCTATATCGAATTCTGCACCGATTCCCGCACCCAATGCAGAAATCACAGGAAGGAGCTTTTCATTACTGTACACCTTATCCGCGCGGGATTTTTCAACATTCAGCATTTTTCCCCACAAAGGCAGAATAGCTTGATAATTACTGTCTCTTCCTTCCTTTGCAGAACCTCCTGCGGAGTCCCCTTCCACGATGTAAATTTCTGTTTTGGTGTTGTCCCGTTCATGACAGTCAAATAGCTTGTCCGGCATCTGATTGCTTTCCAGCGCTGATTTTCTTCTGGTGGCTTCTCTTGCCTTTCTTGCTGCCTCTCTTGCACGGGATGCAGAAATACATTTTTCAATCACAATCTTTGCAATTGCAGGGTTTTCATCCAAGAAGGTACTTAATTTTTCCGACATCATGGTTTCTACCAAGCCTCTGACCTCGGAATTTCCCAGCTTTGTTTTGGTCTGCCCTTCAAACTGTGCCTCTTTTACCTTAACACTGATGATTGCGGTCATGCCTTCTCTTACATCATCCCCGCTTAAAGGCTGATCATTGTCCTTCAGCATATTTTTCTTTCTCGCATAATCATTGATCACACGGGTTAAAGCACTTTTAAAACCGGTTTCATGCATACCCCCTTCGGTGGTATGAATATTATTGGCAAAGCTAATAATATTTTCCCGATATCCGTCATTATATTGCAGAGCAACCTCTGCCTGACAATCTTCCTTCTCCACTTCCATGTAAATAACTTCTCCATGGAGAGGAGTATTATGTCTGTTTTTATACTCAACAAAAGAACATATCCCGCCTTCATACTGCAAGGTTTCGCTTTTGATTTCTTCTTCCCTGACGTCGCTCAAAGTGATTTTGATTCCACGGTTTAAAAATGCCTGTTCTCTTAATCTGGTTAATAAAATATTATAATCATATTCCAGGGTTTCAAAAATCTCGCCGTCCGGTTTAAAATGCACCTTTGTTCCTGTTTTATCAGTATCACCAATCACAGTCAGGGGCATTTCTACCACACCTCTGGCATATTCCTGACGGTGAACATGGGTTCCGTCACAAACCTCAACCTCCAAGTGTTCACTCAAGGCATTGACGACAGATGCACCAACACCATGCAAACCTCCTGAAACCTTATATCCGTCACCGCCAAACTTGCCCCCGGCGTGCAGAATAGTAAATACTACTTCTACTGCAGGCAAGCCCGTCTGTGGCTGAATCCCCACAGGAATTCCACGACCGTCATCACAAATGGTAATGGAATTGTCTTTTTCAATGGTCACCTCAATATGGGTACAGTATCCCGCCAAGGCTTCGTCAATACTGTTATCCACAATTTCATACACCAAGTGATGAAGCCCTTGAGCAGAAGTGCTTCCGATATACATACCCGGACGCTTTCTGACTGCCTCTAATCCTTCTAACACCTGAATCTGGGATTCATCATAATTATTTTGGGTTACTGCTATTGACATCTTTTATTCCTCCTGTGTCACAGTATGTCAAACTAACTTTCTATATACGGCTTTGCTCCGCTCTTTTTAACAAAGTGGAAGAAGAAATAGGAGAGATATACACAAACGGTTTTCCCTTTCTTTCACACAAGACATAGGATTTGGGAAGATCTTCCGATACATTGACCACAAATCCTTCTTCCTCCGAGCTTTTTAAAAATTCTTTTGTTATTTTTGAAATGGTGGTATTATCCATATCTAAAATGGCAATCACATCTCTTGTGTTGACCACCACATCCTGTCCCAAATGAAGATACATTTCTACTCCTTTATCACCCTTCCGTTTTGCACGGAATAAAAGCTTTTATTGTCTCCCCTACCAATGGCATAAGCATCGGTACAGGTCATAATCACCTGACTGCAACGGATTCGTTCCATCAAAAAGCTTTGTCTGCTTTTGTCAAGCTCTGATAAAATATCATCAAGAAGCAAAACAGGATACTCTCCCACCGATTGCTTCACAAGCTCTATCTGGGCTATTTTCATGGTTAGTACAACCGTTCTTTGCTGTCCTTGAGAGGCAAACTGTTTTACCTGAGCTCCGTTAATAAAAAGCTCTATTTCATCCCGATGGGGTCCTGTCAAGCTCATCATTGCTGCCAATTCGCGGGTTTTATTTTTTTGGGTTATTTCCATCAATTTATTTTTAACGGACAGTTCATCCTCTATCATCACTTCTGCAGAAGGCTTATAATGAAGCTGTAATGTTTCCCTTCCTCCTGCCATGTCCTGATAAATTTCACCGCATATTTCATTCATTTTATTGATAAAGGCGTTGCGGTACACCATCAGTCTTGCTCCCGTTTCACACAGCTTTTCATTCCATACATCAAGTGTTTGAGAAAATTCTGGATAATCTCCCATCTGCCTTAACAATTTATTTTTATTTTCAAGAATTTTATGATATTGCACAAGGGCAGAAAAATAATTGGGTTTTAACGGGCTGATTGCACTGTCTAAAAACTTTCGTCTTTCTCCCGGTCCTCCCTTGATCAGATACAAATCCTCGGGGCAAAATAAAACCGTTTGAAAATATCCTATCATTTTACTGACTCTGTCAAGTGCCACTCCGTTTAATCGAATCTTTTTTCTTTTATCGTAAAAAATCTCTATTTCTGCTCTGTTTTCTCTCTCATAAGCATCAAAAAACATGGTGATATCCCCGTTTGGACGGTCAAACATTAATAATTCCTTATCCTTGACCCCTCGGTGGGATTTTCCGTTTGAAAATAAATAGATAGCTTCTAACACATTGGTTTTTCCCTGTGCATTGTTGCCGTATAACACATTGACACCGGGAGAAAATGTAATTTCCTGCATCTCGTAATTACGAAACTGATGGAGCAATAATTTGTTAATAATCATACTTGTTCCCGCTGTACCAGAATTTCCTGATTCATTACCTTCACCTTATCTCCCGATACAATCTGCTTTCCTCGTTGTAAAGTCACTTCACCGTTTACTGTTACCAATCCGTCTAATATCATTGCCTTTGCCGCTCCCCCGTTTTCTGCGATACCGCATACCTTAAGCAGTTGTCCAAGACGAATCATTTCAGTGGTAATTTCTAAAATCATCATTCTTTCATTCTCACGGGCAACACCAAAAATACAAAACTGTCACCCTTCTCCGGTTTTATAATACAGGGGCTGTGAGGTGTGCTGAATTCCATCATGACTGTTTCACATTCGCACGCCTTTAATGCATCAAGTAAATAGCGGTAATTGAATCCTATTTCCAAATCTTCTCCCTGGGTCACAGCTTCTGCTGTATCTGCCATTTTTCCGTAACGGGAGGCACAGCTTATATTGATTTTGTCTGTTTTTATGGAAAGTCTTACAGGATATTTTGTTCCTTCATTGGCAATCATCAATGCCGCTCTTTCCATACATTCGCTTAATTTTCTGACGGGTGCTGTTACCTTCAGCTTGCTTTGTGTGGGAATGATTTGTTTATAATTTAAAAACTCTCCTTCCAACAGACGGCTGATGATTGTGAAGTTTTCTATTTCAAACTGAACCTTATTCTCAGAAATCCCAATTTTCACCTCTTTATCTGTTTCCTTTAAAATTTTCATGACTTCATTCAGAACTTTCGACGGAATGATGAAGGATTGATTTTCACAGGGAGAGGTAATGGTTTCTTTTCTTAATGCCAAACGAAACCCGTCAACGGAAACAACAGATAAGACGCCATCTTCAATTTCAAACAACGACCCTGTTAATGCTACCTTATTTTCATCCAGACAAACAGCATAAATGGTATTTTTTATCATATTTTTCAGAACCTTATCCTGAATGGTAAAGGAATCTTTTTCTTCAACGGATGAAATTTCAGGAAATTCATGAGAAGAAATACCCATAACAGAAAATTCTGCAGAGCCGCATTTCATCTGAATGTTACAGTCATCATCTGACTGAAAATAAAAAACCGTGTCCTCCATCTTTCTGATGACATCACCAAAAAAACGAGCGTTAATGACTACACTTCCCGGTTCTGTAACAGTGGCACTCATCCAGCTTTCTATCGCAAGATCAAGATCGTTTCCAAACAGTTTTAGGGTGCCGTCAGCATTTGCTTCTATCAAGATTCCTTCCAAAACAGGAACATTGCTTCTTGCACT
>JAZURC010000074.1:0-15924 GCA_045606005.1 Clostridia bacterium | reverse complement strand
GGCAGGAGGTGCTTCGTTGGCACCCAGACGGTGGTCGTTTCCTGCACTGGCAATGGAAATCCGAAGCAAATCCTGATGTTCATTCACCGCTTTGATAACTGCACTTAAAAAAAGCAGAAATTGCGCGTTTTCATAAGGAGTCTTTCCCGGATCCATCAGGTTTTCCCCTTCTGCAGTGGATAATGCCCAGTTGTTATGCTTTCCGCTTCCGTTTACACCTGCAAAGGGTTTTTCGTGAAGCAAACAAACCAAACCGTGATGTGCTGCCAATGTTTTCATAAATTCCATGGTCAGCTGATTCTGGTCGGTTGCCAGATTAGTGCTGGTAAAAATGGGGGCAAGCTCATGCTGAGCAGGTGCTGCTTCATTGTGCTTGGTTTTTGCCATAATCCCAAGTTTCCACAGTTCTTCATCCAGTTCCTTCATAAAGGCAGACACCCGAGGCTTAATCACCCCAAAATAATGGTCCTCCATTTCCTGTCCCTTGGGAGGCTTTGCTCCGAACAAAGTTCGTCCTGTAAAAATCAAATCTTTTCTCTGATGATACAGCTCTTTATCAACCAAGAAATATTCCTGTTCTGCTCCAACAGTTGTCAACACCTGTGCCGTTTCCTTGCCAAACAGCTTTAAAATTCTTCTTGCCTGCTTATCAATGGCCTCCATGGAACGAAGCAAGGGTGTTTTTTTATCCAGCGCTTCACCGCCATAAGAACAAAAAGCGGTAGGAATACAAAGGGTACCGTCCTTAATAAAAGCATAAGAGGTAGGATCCCAAGCAGTATAGCCCCGTGCTTCAAAGGTGGCACGAAGTCCGCCGGAGGGAAAACTGGAGGCATCCGGCTCGCCCTTAATCAGCTCTTTCCCGGAAAATTCCATAATCACCTTTCCGTCCCCTGTGGGCGTAATAAAGCTGTCATGTTTTTCTGCTGTAATGCCGGTCAGAGGTTGGAACCAATGGGTATAATGGGTTGCCCCTTTCTCAATCGCCCAATCCTTCATGGCATTTGCACCCACATCTGCAATAGAACGGTCCAATGTTTTGTTTTCTGCCATGGATTTTTTCAGTTTTTTGTAGGTATCGTGCGGTAGTTTTTCTTGCATTACATTGTCATTAAACACCATTGTACCAAACACTTCGCTGATTTTCGCCATAGAAATTCCTCCCGATTTTATTGGAAAAGCGCTATAAATCGTCGGGATTCATAGCGCCAACTTATTCTTATGAATAATTATACACAGTTTCCCTTCATTTGTCAACCTTTTTTGAAAATTTTGCCTTTTCAGTCTGCAAAAAATTTATCAGGGATTGACTTTTTCGTCAGGATATGATATAATCAAGCAGAAATGAATAGGGGAGCTTGTATAACAGGCTGAGAGGAGCTCTGGAGAGTTCGACCCATGCTAAGGATTAGCGTACCTGATTCGGATAATGCCGACGTAGGGAAAATAATTGTTGCTGTTACGGGCTGTGGAATTATTTTTCCGCAGCCCTTTTCTCCGTTCATTTCTCTTTTGGCAGACTGCTCAACCGACCAAAAGAAAAATTTATGAGCGGAAAGGATGTTTTTTATGCAAAAAAACAGAACAAAACAACTGGTTACAAGCGGGGTTATGGTTGCCCTCGCCGCCGTCCTGAGCCTGATTAAGGTGTGGGCGATGCCTCTTGGAGGGTCGGTCACTCTCCTCAGTATGCTGCCTATCGTAATGGTTTCTTTGCGATACGGCGTTGAATGGGGCTTTGTTACCTCCCTTTTGTATGCCCTTGTGCAAATTTTCATTGACCTTGGAGGATTGATGTCTTGGGGGATGACCCCTCTTAGCTGGATAGGCTGCCTCCTCTTTGATTATCTCTTTGCTTATGGAATTTTGGGAATCGCAGGAATATTCAGAAAACAAGGGATTAAAGGCATTTCCTTAGGGATATCCCTTGCAATGGTGCTGCGATTTGTGTCCCATTTCATCTCCGGCTCCATCGTATTTGATATCTGGTGCCCCGACGGGTGGAATGTGTATTGGTACTCGATTTGCTACAACGGTGCTTATATGTTACCGGAATTATGCTTTACTCTCATTGGGGCACTCTTGTTGTTCCGTTTCCCTGCCTTTCGGAGGCTGGTTATTGAAAATGATTGATAAAAAAGCAAGGAACCGTTTTTGTTCCTTGCTTTTCTCTTATAATAGCTCTTTTCTTAATTCTTCCCCTGTCTTTGGGCTTAAATATGCAGGCGGCACATCCAATACAGTTTTACATCCGCTCATGCCCTCTTGGTTCATTCTATACGCCGCACGGGCAAAGGCCACCAAAACAGATGCGGTAAATTCGGGGTTGGAATCCAATTTTAAGCGATACTCAATGATGTGCTGATGCTCCAGATTGATTCCTGTTTTGCCGCTTCGAATTACAAAACCGCCGTGAGGAATTCCGCTGTGCTTTTCATCTAATTCCTGTTGGGAAATAAAATGAACGGTGCTATCATAATCGGCAAAATAGTTGGGCATGGTTTTGATGTCTGTTTCAATCTGCTTCAAATCTGCCCCTTCCTCTGCCACAACATAACATTCTCTCAAATGCTTTTCACGGGTGGTAAGCTCAGGATTTTTCCCGCTTCGTACCGCATCTAATGCACTTTCAACAGGCACGGTGTACTGTTTGCCGTCCCTTACACCCTTCACCCGACGAATGGCATCGGAATGGCCTTGACTCACTCCCTTGCCCCAGAAGGTATAATCCTTACCGACAGGCAAAACCGCACCGCCATACAAACGGTTCAAAGAAAACATTCCCGGATCCCAGCCAACAGAAATCATGGCAATCTTTCCGCTCTTTTTAGCACTTTGATCCACTGTTTCAAAATGCTCGGGAATTCTCGCATGGGTATCAAAGCTGTCTACCACATTAAAAAACTCCGCCATAGCAGGGGTCTGCACAGGCAAATCAGTGGCACTGCCGCCACACAGAATCATCACATCAATTTTGTCCTTCATTTCAACCGCTTTTTCTGCAGGATAAACCGACACCCCTTCAGTCAGAATCTTCACCGTTTCCGGAGGACGGCGGGTGAATACCCCCACCAACTCCATGTCTTTATTCTGGGCAATGGCACATTCCACACCTCTGCCTAAGTTTCCATATCCGTAAATTGCTACTTTCATATTGTCAACACTCCTTTATCAATCCAAAGAAAAATCCTCGGGAGAAAATTGCTTTTTCTTCTTTACGGGAAGCCTCTTTGGTTGTAATTTCAAATAATTCATCTCAAATTTTTTACAGCAAAAGGACGGGGTCACAATCCCTTCAAAGGAACACAATACATGTCCTGTCAGGCGGATTTCCCAACCGTTATTGCACAAAATACATTTTGGTTCATACTCACTCATAGTATCCTCCGTCACCATTTTCCTATTCTCTGCATAAAATAAGCGTAGAAAGCGAGGTGAAATTCTTGTCCCCTTTTGTTGTTTCGTTACTATTATTGGCGGTTATGGCAGGGATTGTCCTACTTTTTTTACTGCGTCCCACACCGCCCAACAATCTATTTGCCGTATTTGACACCTCGGAAGATCCGGCTCTTTTTGAACATCAGGTTCGCTCCGGCATTGCTTACGCTGCAGAAATGAATGCCATCCCTGTATTGCTGTTAAGCCGGAATCACCCTGAGGAACTGGATGAAATGCTCCGCATCATACAGAAAGAAGTTCCTCTTTCTGTACTGGATTCAGAAATTTTCCAAAATGTAGTGTGATGCTATCACACTACATAAGGTTTCTGAACAAGCCTGCCACCTTCCCCAAAATTGCCACTTCCTTCACCAAAATCGGCTCCATGGTATCATTTTCGGGTTGCAGGCGGATATAATCTTTTTCTTTATAAAAGGTTTTTACGGTGGCCTCGTCTTCAATCAATGCCACAACCGTATCCCCGTTTTTCGCATCCGGCTGACGGCTGACAATAATCAAATCCCCATCATAAATCCCCACATTAATCATACTTTCGCCCTTGACACGAAGAACAAACAAATCCTTATTCCGTGCAAAATCAAAGCTCAGGGGAAGATATCCTTCCACCTGCTCCTGTGCCAGAATGGGAGAACCAGCCGCCACACGGCCTACAATGGGAACCTCCATATATTTTTCATCCTCGGTAACACCTGTTTGAACTGTTTCCTCGGCTTTGGGATTCACCACACGCATGGCTCTGGTTTTCAGTGCCGCGCGGTCCAAATACCCCTTTTTTTCCAACCGTTCCAAATAACCGTGAACCGTGGCAGTTGAGGTTAACCCCACCGCCGCACCAATTTCGCGGACAGAGGGAGGATATCCGTTTTCTTTGGTAAACTGTTCAATAAAACCAAGTATATTTTTTTGTTTTTCTGTTAATGACATCATTCTTCCCTCCTTCTTACTATAACAGTATATCACATTTTTTCGCGCAAGTCAAACCTTTGTTCGTATTTTTAAAAAATTTTTATTGCGATAACAAAAAAGCACACCCAAGATATACCTCTTTGGGGTGTGCTTGTTACAATTCTTCTCCTTATTCCATTCCGTTTAACAGCAAAAAGCCTAAAATAACCAACAACACGAAGTCAATTTGGGTGTCGGTGGCAAGCAGGATGATGACTGCAATCAAAATGACATCGTCAATACAAAAGCGGTCAAAAAACTTTCTTGTTTCAGAATTATAAAAAGAAATCTTGCAATTTTCAGAATCCGCTTTTGTTGCTTTCTGTTCCGTGACAGGCACGGGCTCCGGTTCAATGGTCTGGGGTACAATCACGCTGTCTCCCTGATATGGGGGAGCCTGATAAAAATTCCTTTGCATTCCTCATCCCTCCCAAATTATTGCAATTCCTTGAACAAACCTGACATTTTGGTCAGTCCCAATAATCTTACCGCAGTATCTAACTGAGCACTACGGGTATGATTCATATAGGGCTTTAATGCCTTTAATAAAGACACTCTCGGGTCCGGTCCGCTATTTATTTGCTCATAGACCTGTTTGATTTTTTGCGTCGGATCCTCCTGTTCCTCTCGATGCTCCGGCACAGGACTGCCTCCCAAAGAACCCAATGCCTGTTTTAATTTTTCTGCCATATCCGGGTCACTTAATAAATTCTGAAGCTGTCCCATAACATCCTGACTCATAATTTTTCCTCCCTCCTTATAGCAAATTCATTAAATTTTTGATATAATCCGGATTGTTTCCTGCCTGCTCCAAAATTACATCGGCACGGTCCACCTTTTTTGCCGCCGCCTGAGTATCTATCTGCCCCAGCAGTGCCGCAAGACGCTTCGGATCTGCGTCCTTGATTTTCTGCACCAGTTTCTGACCTTCGGGATTGGATAACAGTTGCATTAGCTGAGGTAATGATTGTTTTAGTTTTCTTTGATCGGTATGTTCCAGTAAGTTTTTCAACAGTTCGGACAAATTATCAGCCATATTCCCACCTCTAAATAAAATTCTTGTCAGAATCTATTATATGCATCTTGACTTTAAATGTGACTATGAGTTATAATAAATAGAAAAGGAGTGAGAATATGTTACTTTTGGTAGATGTTGGTAATACCAATATTGTATTTGGTATTTATGATAAAGATGCTTTAGTCAGCAGTTTTCGGATGTCCTCTCAAGCCGACCGTTCTTTGGACGAAATGGGCGTTCTGATTCTGCAGTTTTTGGCACTTAAGCAAGTGAAACCGCAAGAAATCGAAGATATTATGGTAGCCTCCGTTGTGCCTCAGATTATGTATCCTCTGTGCAAGGCGTTAAAATCCTATGTAGGCAGGGAGCCTATTGTGGTGGACGGCTCCATGGATTTGGGAATGCAAAACAAATATGACAATCCAAAAGAGGTGGGTGCAGACAGGCTGGTAAATGCCGTTGCGGCAAAGGAATTATACGGCTGCCCCTGTATTATTGTGGATTTCGGTACTGCCACCACCTTTTGTGCCATTGATAAAAACGGAGATTATTTAGGCGGTTCTATTTTACCGGGAATTAAAATTTCTCTGGACGCCCTCTTTGCTAAAACCGCAAAGCTTCCCAAAATTGAAATTGAAGATCCGGGAAAAATCATTGGAACCAACACCGTTACCAGTATGCAATCGGGTATTTTTTACGGATATGTAGGTTCTGTGGATTATATTGTAGAACAAATGGCAAGGGAGCTGGAAGGCGATGTGAAGGTCATTGCAACAGGCGGTCTGTCCTCTCTGATTTCCACCAAATCCAAAACCATTCAGACCATTGACCGCAAATTGACCCTTACCGGACTGAAGCTGATTTATGACCGTCTGAAAAGAGGGGAACAATCATGAAACAAACCCTCCCCTCTCCCGTGAAAGGAAAAAAGTGGGCAGGGTTGGCCGCATTGGCTGTGGTCATGGTGCTTCTGCTCAGAGCAAGACTGTCCAACTTTGCAGGGACCTTATTTACCATAGGCATTATCATCCTGTTTATTGACATTCTTGTAAACGGCGTATTGGCGGAATTTGAATATACGATTATGGATCAGGTTTTCGTGTATAAGCGAAAATTCGGGAACAGAGAAAAGATTTTATTTTTTGTACCGTTAGAAGAGATGGTTGCCATTTTGCCCGAAACAGACGAAGGATTGCAGCAATATGAAATCCGCGGCACCAACAACCTGATTCCCCGCTTTTGCGAAGGAGACAAGTATGTGGGAATATATCGGGAAAATGAAAAGTATTTTCGTTTTTTGTTTCTTCCCAATGAAGAATTGCTTAGTAAAATGAAATCATCCGAACCAGTTTGAACAGTAGCTGTAGCAAAATTAAAACATTTTGCTACAGCTACTGTTTTTATCGGCAAGAGCAACAAAAAAAGAAGGAATCCGTATGTGGATTCCTCATTGATTTTTTAATTTGATGCATCGCAGCTTTCGCAACAACCGCTGCACTTTCCCTTAGAAGTGTCAAAAGGAACGGGCAAACCCTGCCGTTCATAATAATCTGCAATGGCAGCATGAACCGCTTCTTCTGCCAGCATAGAACAGTGCATTTTCACAGGTGGCAATCCGTCCAGTGCCTCTGCCACTGCCTTGTTGGTCAACTGTAATGCTTCTTCAATGGTTTTGCCTTTTACCAATTCTGTCGCCATGCTGCTTGTTGCAATCGCCGCACCGCAGCCAAAGGTTTTAAAGGACACATCCTGAATGATATTATCCTCAATTCTTAAGTAAATTCTCATAATATCTCCGCATTTTGCGTTTCCCACTTCCCCTACTGCGTTGGCATCCTGTAATTCTCCCACATTTCTGGGATTTGCAAAATGGTCCATTACTTTTTCACTGTATAACATCTTATTTCACCTGACTTTCCTGTTCTTTTAAAAATGTATCATACAAAGGAGACAAATCCCGCAAACGGGCCAAAATCTCGCAAAGTGCATTGACAATATACTCCACATCCTCCATGGTGTTATCATCCCCGAAGGAAACTCGCAAGGAGCCATGGGCAATTTCATGAGGCAGACCGATTGCCAGCAACACATGAGAAGGATCCAATGACCCTGAGGTACAAGCAGAACCCGAGGAGGCACAAATCCCCTTCATATCCAGCATCAGAAGAAGGGCTTCTCCTTCTACAAAACGGAAGGAAAAGTTTGCATTTCCGGGAAGTCTTTGTTCTCTGTCGCCATTTAAAATCGCATAAGGAATTTTTTCTAGAACATCGTCAATCAGTTTATCCCGCATTTCTTTCATTTTTTTGCAGTGTTCTTCCTGCTCTGCCACTGCCAATTCAAGTGCCTTTGCCATACCGATAATGGAAGCGGTGTTCTCCGTTCCGGCACGTCTGCCACTTTCCTGACCGCCACCGTGAAGGAAGTTATCCAACCGCACACCACGGCGTTTAAACAAAAAGCCTACGCCTTTTGGTCCGCCGAATTTATGGGCAGAAACAGACATCATATCCACCCGCAGCTTGCTCAAATCAACTTCCAACTGTCCCAAGGCCTGCACCGCATCTGTATGCACCGTAATATTCTTTTCCTTGGCAATTTCTACAATTTCTTTGATAGGCTGAATGGTGCCGATTTCATTGTTTGCCATCATAACGGTGATTAAAATGGTGTCCTCGCAAATGGCTTCCTTTAATTCATCCAGTTTCAGGATTCCCTTTTCATCCACGCCCACATAAGTCACACGGTAGCCCTGCTTTTCCAAGTACTGACAAGGGTGCAGTACCGCATGGTGCTCAATGGCACTTGTAATGATGTGATTTCCTTTGTTTTTGTGTGCCATGGCGGTACCGATAATTGCCCAATTATCTGCTTCAGAACCACATCCTGTAAATATAATCTCATTCGGCTTACAATGAAGACAGTCTGCAATCCGTCCTCTGGCATCTTCAATCGCACTTTTCGCCTCCCGACCCTTGCGGTAAATGGAAGAGGGGTTTCCGTACTGCTCCTTAAAATAAGGCAACATACACTCCAAAACCTCGGGCCGAACTGCCGTTGTAGCACTATGATCTACATAAATTTCCTTACTCAACTCTTTCACCAAACCTTCTATTGTAACAAATCCCTTGTTATCGTAAAAATCTCCATCTACTATCATACACCATTTTTGCAAATTTTGCAAGGGTTAGAGGAAAATAACTTAAATTTTTTTACGGTTGAAAAAAAGGATGATAAATTCGGCTTTGTAAAATACGGTCGATTTCCTCCGGGGTTTTGTGATTGACATTGACCAGAAAAACTCCCTCACCCCCTGCTTTGAAATCAGGAATTTCCCGTCCCCGATACAGCATAGCTTCCGCTGCAGTGCTTTCATCCACCACCTCATAACCCATCTGCCGCATTTGATCTGCAAGTATTCCCGAACAGCCTGATAACATAATCTGCATAATAAAAAACACCTCCTACGGTTTATCCTTTGCAGAAGGTGGGTTTTTATACCAAAGCATCTGAAATCCGTCCATGATTTTCAAATCGGTCCTTTTTCTCAAAAGATGTCCCTTTCATATAGTCTTTTGGTTATTTGTTCTGCTTGACTTTTTCTACCCTGTATGGTATAATGATAACATATTTCTTCCTATAAAATGAAAATGAGGTTTTGGAATTGAAAAAAGGATTACATATAGGGGCAATCTGCCTTATTGCAATCGTTTACTGTACATTTGTTATCAGCCGAATTTGTCAGTTACCTATCAATGCAGATGCTTCCTGTATGATTTTAGAAGCTGAAGATATTTTGTCAGGCAATCTGCTTCTCTCAAACTGGTCCTTAACAGGAGTCACCTTTTTAACCACAGATTTACCCTATTACATTATCGGAACCGCCATTGCAGGGGTAAGCATTCACGCCTACCGTATTGCAATTTCCCTGATGTTTTTGATAATGATGGGATGTGCGATTCTGCTTTGCCTTTACGAAGCAAAGAAAAAATGGCTTTCCTTTGCCGTTTTTTCCGGCTTGGGATTGTTTCCCACTTTTTATGCATTGTCTAATGCGTTTGTTCACACCGCAGTGTTTTCTTTGTTTTTTTTAAGTATTTTATTTGTACTAAAATATGAGCAAAATCCATCAAAAGGGAATTTAATGATGCTGGGGCTCATTCTCATGCTGGCAGTTTGCGGGGATGGACTGGCGTTGGTGCTGATGACTCTGCCTTTGCTATTTCTCTGTGTGTTTCGCTGTGTCAAGAAACCTTTATCCCTGGCAATTTGTACTCTTGCAGGAACAGCGGCGGGGCTTGCATTGCAAAAACTGTATCTTATTTTGGGTGGAGCAAATCTGAATTCCTTGCTTCACAGTGAATTTATCGTCCCTTCAAAGCTGATTGATAATATCCTGCTCTATATCGAATATGTATTGAGGTTACTCAATGCTTACTTCTTTGAAAAAGAGGTATTTTCTCTGAAAACCGGAGTTTTTGCCGTTAAAATTTTACTGTTTTTGCTGGCATGCGGATTGATGTACCAATCGGTAAAAGCTCTTTTCCAAAAGAAAAAACCGGATCTTTGTACTGCATTTTTCGGCATTACTTTCGGGTCAATGACCTTGATTTTATGGCTGACCACTTTTACGGTCAATATTACAGCAGGACGGTACATTGCATTCCTACCCTTACTGATAGGAATTGTTCTGGCAAAATGGGCGGTTTCGTTACCGCTGTTTCAAAAGAAGTTGCCTATAGCAACAGTTCTGATAGTTTGTATTTGTCTTGCTGCAACAAATGTTATGCCCAAAGACAAACAGCCGGTATCCGAAAATGTGTTTTCCAGAATGGCAGATTTTTTGGAAGAAGAAGAGTTAACCTCCGGTTATGCCGCATTTTGGGATTCTTCGGTGATTACGGTTTATTCCCAAGGTCAGGTAGAGGTGCGGGCAGTCATGTACAAAGAAAATGCGTTAACGCCGATAGAATGGTTCTGTAACAAAAAATGGTATGACACGTCCGGTCAGTTTATTATCATTAAAAACGAAAATTCCACAAAAGAAGAGGTCACCTATTGGCACAACGGTATTTTCAATTCAGGCATCGACAGCGGATACCGTTATGAAGTGACAAAAGAAAATGTTGAAAAATTCTTGGGGCCTTCCAAAGAAACCAAAGAATTTGAAAATTATACAATTTTAATTTATGATACTATACAATTGGAGAAAAATTGGTTATGAGTGAATTAAGTATTATCATTCCTTGCTACAACGAAAAGGAGAACATTGTTCGTATTGTAAAAAAAGTGCTGGCAGTGCCTCAATACGAAAAGGAAATCATTGTGGTAGATGATTGTTCTACAGACGGAACCCGCGATATTTTAAAGGAACAGGTAGAACCTTTGGTGGCAAAGGTGCTGTATCAGGATGTCAACCAGGGAAAAGGCGCTGCATTGCGGACAGGCTTTGCCCAGGCAACAGGCGAGGTTGTGATTGTGCAGGATGCAGATGACGAATATGACCCCTTAGAATACCCGAATGTAGTTCAACCCATATTTGACGGCACATTCCCTGTGGTCTACGGTTCCCGCTTTTTAGAAGGAAAACGGGAAGGATATTTTGCCAATCGTGTTGCCAACGCCTTTTTGACCTTTTTGTCCAACTTATTTACAGGACAAAAGCTGACAGACATGGAAACCTGCTATAAAGCATTTCGGCGGGATATTATTCAATCTATTACCATCGTGGAAAATCGCTTTGGTTTTGAACCTGAAATTACCGCAAAGCTTTCAGGCCGCGGTATCAAAATCCACGAAGTGCCTATTTCCTATTATCCCCGTACCACTCAGGAAGGGAAAAAAATCGGTGTCCGAGACGGGCTTCGGGCTCTTTACTGCATTACAAAATACAAAAAATGATTGCACTGATTCGCCAATTATTCCGATATTTTTTTGTAGGCGGAACAGCTGCGGTGACAGAGTGGGTCACCTTTTTCCTGTGCGATAAAGCAGGACTGTTCTACACACTTTCCACCATTATCGCCTTTTTGATTGCAACCTTTGTCAATTTCCTGTTGGGTCGGAAATTAGCCTTTTCCAAGAAGTCGGAGGATACTGCAACAGAAGCCTTTTTCGTTTATCTGGTCAGTTTCATTGGATTACTGATAAATCTTGGGTTTATGTACTTATTTGTGTCTCTTCTTTCCTGGAATGAAATGCTTTCCAAGATCATTGCAACAGGAATTGCATTTTTCTGGAACTTCTTCTCACGAAAAAAATTTATATATAAAGAAAAATGAGGAGCTATCGTAAAACAAAATTTTACGATAGCTCCTTTCACGTTTCGACAATCAAAGCTTTTTATTTGCTTTTCAATTTACTCTCCCTACTCGCAGTTTGGACTTTTTATTTTTGCAATCACTCGAATCAAGGGTTGATCACACAGCTTTTTCTTAAAGGAAATATGAGCATCATGGGGATACACAATACAAAAATCTCCTTCATTCATGACAAAGGTATCCCCTTCCCCATCATAAAAGGACAAATCCGTCGGTTGGTCATAAGGCTTGGTCATAGTAAGTCTTTCCTTATTGGCATATCCAAACTCCTCTTTTCCAGACAGGATATAATGAATATCAATATATTCCTGATGCACTTCGTATTCAGGGACCTCATCTCTTGCCGGTGCTTCATAAACATCCACCCAAACCCGTCCTTCTTCTATCACTCTTTTTCCCAAAGGAGACTCGGAATTAAGTTCTCGAATCAGGTCAAATACCTTTTTAAAGTCCTCGGAAAGCACTTCATACTGCTTACTGTATTTTAAATGATCAATAATCATTTTACTCTTCCTTTCGATTCTGAATTTTTCTTACATTTCTTCAAATGCCATCATTTTTGCCACTCTTGCTTCGTGTCGTCCCCCAGCATATTCCGCTGTCAGAAATGCCTTTACAACATCGCATGCCAAATCAATCCCAATGACTCTTGCCCCCAATGCCATTACATTTGCATCATTATGCTCACGGGTCACACGGGCAGAATATGTATCCGAACAAAGTGCCGCACGGATTCCTTTGATTTTATTTGCCGCCATGCTCATTCCAATCCCTGTACCGCAAATCAGAAGTCCCTTGTCACATCCTCCCGTTAACACACCGTCACAAACTGCTTTGGCAATATCGGGGTAATCCACTCTGTCGGTCGTATAAGCACCGAAATCTTCCACTTCGTGTCCCATGCTTTTTATAAAATCCTTAATTTGCTCCTTAAATTTGACCCCTGCATGGTCACATCCGATTCCAATTTTCATACCTCATTGCTCCTTTTTTGTAATCGTTCTTCAAGCTCTCTTTGCGCCTGTGGTTTGCTGATATATATGGCAGTCAGTTCCTCTGCCGTCACAGTGGGTAAGACCGTTGCCGCCATTGCAACTGAGGATGCCATGGGCATACTCCGTCTGCCCGTCAAACAGGGAAATCCCAGTTCTTTAGCATAAAGACTTCCTCCGTCCCCTGCTAATAACACCTGACGCCCCTTCAAATGTACGGCAATTTCTTCTATTGTTGCAGCAAAAGGCTCCGTAACACAAACCATTTTCCCATTCTCACAACGGTATTCCGCCGCATACACACGCCGTCTGCCTCCGTCCAACAATACAAACACAGGCAGTTGTTCTCCAAACGCATTGTATGCCAAGCCTTCTAATGTATTCACCGCAGCGACCGGTTTTCCCGTTACCTGTGCCAATGCCTTCATACAAGCAAGACCAATTCGGATTCCCGTAAAAGAACCGGGTCCGTTGGCTGCGGCAAACAGGTCAATTTCCTCTAAGGAAACACCAGTTTCCTGTAATAACTGCTCCACAAGAGGCATCAACTTCTGGGAATGAGCTTTTTTGTTATTCAGGGAATATTCCCCTAACACCACACCGTCCTCCCAAACCGCTGCCGTTAACATAGGTGTTGTGGTATCCACCGCCAGTATTTTCATAACCTCATTCCTCCATGGTAATCTTGCGGAAGTCCTCCCCTTGGGATAAATCCCTTGAAATGGTTACATGATACACCTGATTTGGCAAAATATCCGAAATATTCTCAGGCCATTCTATCATGCACACACCCCCCGCATCAAAATATTCGTCCAAGCCCGCATCCTCCGCATCAACACCGTGGCTTAAACGGTACATATCAAAGTGATACAGGGAAAGCTTCTTGCCGTGATATTCATTGACCAGTGTGAAGGTAGGACTAGTAATATACTCATCAATTCCAAGACCCTTCGCAACACCGCGGACAAACACACTTTTCCCAACCCCCGGTTCCCCGTGAAGACACACAATATCGTTTTCTTTTAACCGTATGGAAAAAGCCATTCCAATCTCCATGGTCTGCTGTTCCGAATTAGAAATCAAGGCATTCCGCCTCCTTTCTGTTTCAGTATAACATAAATTCGCCCAAAAGTCAAACTTTACAAGAATAAATATTGCCTCGTACGGGGGTTTCCGTTATACAAAAAAGGTATATCTAATTGACATACCTTTTTTGGGTTTATTTATTTTGCGCCATTTCTTTTTTTAGTTCAAGCGGTGCAAATAACGGGCAACAAGTATTTGCATCCCATACAAATTGTTTCACCTGATAGTCTCCGGTTTTGGGAATCACCAGAGAATCTGTTGCCAAATGAACACCTTTTCCCGGTTTAACCTCCATGGGCTCCGAGCCGACAAGTGCCATCAGCATATTGCCCTGATACAAGCCAAGATAAATTTTTGTATTCACCGTCTTTTCTTGATTGTTATAATAGAAACTGTCTGCTTGTATTTCGTCCCCGTTGCTCCATCCGGCTTTTTCCTCTCCGTCTGAATTCACAAAACCCAATTCTGTTTCTGTTATCTCAACAAAAGTTACCGTAATGGAAGTATCTGAGGAAATGGGCACATTGAATTCATTTTTTGCATTTACGATAGCAGGAACGGTTGTTCCACCGCTTGTTACCGTAACGCTGTCTACCCGATAACCTTCATCAGGGATTGCTTTATACGTATATGTTCCTGATGCTAATACATTTTCTGTTCCTGTCACCTGTGTTTCATTTTTCATCAACTTACCGTTTTGTCCCACATTTACAGTAACATCCGCTTTTGTCAGGTAAATAGGATCAGACCAAACTGTTTCGCCTCTTAAAACAGCAATATCATAAGGAATCACTTCATATTTTACGTATTTTCCGAGATACTCCTCTGTCGCTTCAAAGTAGTTTCCTTCTACGCCACCGTAAATCTGCTTATATTTACCGTCTTTGGTATCGCTTACGTGCCAGTAAATCTTGGTATTTCCTTCCAAGTCCCCATCTTCATCGGTAAAAGTATAGGAAGGAGAAATTCCACTTTCATCTGCCGTTACGGTACATAATTCGGGATTTATGGTAACAACAGGTTTATGACCGCCTACAACTCTGTTCCCCAAACCAATTTCGTTGAAAGAAATTGCTTCAAACTCAGGAGCCTTTTCTTGAATTTTTGCCAACCCTTCCGGTGTCAGGGTAAAGTCTTTGTTATCGAAATCTACAAATAATGCCTTGTCTTCTTCAGTAATTGCATGCTGTGTTCCGTTATAGTTTTGATAATGGTCTGCCTTAGAATCCATTGTGGTTGCACCAATGGATACGTTATCGTGAATCTTACTGGTTCTTTCGTGAATTAAATTTTCATCCAAAAATTCCAGTACGCCTGCATAGTCTTCCTGATCAAACAGTGCCTTGGCGCCTTCGTAATTTTCCTTACTGTAGTGTTCCAAAGCTCCTTCCCACTGAGAACCCGCGTAATGCTCTGCCCACTCGTTGCTCCACATCATATCCTTGTCCGACTGCTGCATTTTATCGGAGCTGACCCCACCGTAAGGCTCACGCATTCCCATATGATACAACCAAGACGAGGCGGCAATACCTTCAGGGACCCTTACACCGTACAGGTTATCCAAACCTTCAATATGGCCCCAATTTCTCATCATAAAAGAGCGGGTCATTCTGTCAAAATCCGTACAGATAGAAATATTTCCCCAGACATTACTAAATTCCGGCCCGTTTCCAACAGTAGCCGAGCCTACTCCCAACTGATTGGAACCGCCGTTTAAGAATACGTTACCGTATATATTACCGCCGGTGGAAGCACCATCTGTAAAAATACTGACCGACTGGTGGCCAACTAAATGGTTTGAAACCAATTTGCTTCCAATGTTTTCAAAATAATTGTAACGAACGGTATGCCCCAAAGAATCAATCTCTCGTCCCCAGTTAACAGCACCGGCATCAGAATTTAATTCACCGAGATTCAACATCTTATTGTACTCAATCAGAATATCATTGCTATTCATTATGCGTATTGTATAGATGTCAATATCGTTAAACTCATTGTGATGAATCCATTCGCCAACTGCATATTCAATATATATTGCGGCATCTTTAAAATCCGGAAATATATTGATGTAATGAAAATTATTATATCTGATTTCGTTTCCGCT
>JAZURC010000073.1:0-8307 GCA_045606005.1 Clostridia bacterium | reverse complement strand
CATGGCTACGATCCGACTTGTTGTTAATCAAATAGAAGAATTATCCGTGTCGGTTCTTGCCGCCAACAAAAATGTGAACTTGTTGGAACAGCAAATCCGACAGCTTCATCCCGCCCTTTGTGCGGTTTACGATGAAAATGCTTACTTGGATTTAAAAACAAGAGTGGCAGATACCGATACCCGTATTGTTTACGGGATGGAGGGATTGTTGGAGGCGGCTGTGTTTCCTGATACGGACACGGTGGTCACCTCTATGATGGGCAGCGTTGGACTCAAGCCCACCCTTGCCGCAATCCGAGCGGGCAAAACCATTGCCCTTGCCAACAAGGAAACCCTGGTTACTGCAGGACAGCTTGTGATGAAGGAGGCAGAACAGCGGGGCGTTGCCATTCTGCCCGTAGACAGTGAGCATTCCGCTATTTTTCAGTGTTTGGAAGGGAACAAACCCTTTTTGAAAAAAATATTACTCACCGCATCAGGCGGTCCCTTTTTTGGAAAAACAAGAGAGGAATTGTCCTCCGTCACCGCAGCTGACGCTTTAAAGCATCCCAACTGGAGCATGGGCAGTAAGATTACCATTGATTCTGCCACCCTGATGAATAAGGGATTAGAGGTGCTGGAGGCGAAGTGGCTGTTTGGTGTGGAGTTAGAGCAAATAGAAGTGCTGGTACATCGACAAAGCATCATTCATTCCATGGTACAATTAACGGACAATTCCATTATAGCTCAACTTGGAACGGCAGATATGAAGCTACCCATTCAGCTGGCGCTCACTTATCCTGACCGCCTTCCTTCTCCTGCTCAGGCAGTGGATTTTACAAAGTGGAATCAACTAACCTTTGATCAGCCCGATTCTGACACCTTCCGTTGTCTGGCACTTGCCTTTGAGGCGGGAAAAGCGGGAGGCACCATGCCCTGTGTCATGAACGGTGCAAACGAAATTGCAGTAGAAGCATTCTTGAAGGGAAGGGTTTCCTTCCTTGAAATTCCTCAACTGGTGGAGGCGGTCATGAAACAACATACTGTAATTCCTGTTCCTTCTTTAGAGGATATTTTTGAAGCAGATGTATGGGCAAGAGAAACTGCCCGAAATTTTATGGTAGAAAGGTAAATCTGTATGATTTTGACAATTATTGCAGCAATTTTGGTGTTCGGTGTGCTGATTGCCGTTCACGAAGCGGGACATCTGATGGCGGCAAAGGCTATGGGTGTGACGGTTCATGAATTTGCCATCGGCATGGGACCCAAGCTGTTTTCTTTTATCAGAGGCGGAACCCGATATTCTCTCCGACTGTTGCCCATTGGCGGATATTGCAGTATGGAGGGAGAGGATGAACAATCCGAACACTCAGGGGCTCTTTGTAACAAAAGTGTTGGTGCAAGGCTCCTTGTGATGGTATCAGGGGCGCTCATGAATATTTTGCTGGGATTTCTTCTCTATATTATTCTGTGTGCCAACACAGGCAGTTTGGTGACAACCAATATCGTTTCAGAGGTTCTTCCCGGCACTGCCGCAGAAGAAGTGGGATTTCAGGTGGGAGACGAAATTGTTGCAATCAACGGCAATCGGGTCCACATTCCTGCCGATTTGCAATTTGAAATGATGAAGGCAAATTACGGGAAAATGGAAGTAACCTTAAAGCGAAACGGAGAAACACTGACCAAATCCATTGCTCCCCGATTGGAAACGGTAGAAGGAGTGGATGATGAGGGAAATCCCGTTACCACGGAGCGGTATTTGTTCGGCTATACCATGAAACAGCAAAAGAACACTCCTCTGACCGTGTTGAAAAGTGCCTTTTTCAACTGTTTTCTGACGGTACGAATGGTACTGTATTCCTTTATCAGCCTGTTTCAAGGTCAGGTGGCGCTTTCTGATATGTCGGGTCCTGTGGGCATTGTAAACGAAATCGGAAAGTCGGCACAGGCAGGGATATTGAGTTTATTATCCTTAGCGGCTTTGATTGCGGTGAATTTAGGGGTCTTTAATTTGCTTCCCTTCCCCGCGCTGGACGGAGGACGAGTGTTCTTCCTGTTGATTGAGCTCATGCGCAGAAAGCCCATTCCTCCTGAAAAAGAAGGTTTGGTTCATGCCATCGGCATGGGACTGCTTCTGCTTCTCATGGTAGTCATCACTTATCAGGATATTTTAAAACTTTTTTCATAAACGGAGAGAGAAACCTATGACAAAGCAAGTAACGGTAGGAACGATAAATTTGGGGGGCGGTGCTCCCGTCACCATTCAGTCTATGACCAATACAAAGACAAAGGATATTCCCGCAACGGTAGCACAGATTCGTGCCTTAGAACAGGCGGGTTGCGAAATTGTCCGTCTGGCGGTTCCGGATATGGAATCCGCAGAATGCATTGATAAAATCAAGGAACAAACTACCGTTCCTCTGGTGGCAGATATTCATTTTGATTACCGCCTTGCCCTCAAATGCATGGAACGGGGGATTGATAAGGTGCGGATTAATCCCGGAAATATCGGTGCCATGGAACGGGTCAAAGCAGTAGCGGACATGGCACGGGCAAAACAGATCCCTATCCGAATCGGGGTAAACGGCGGGTCCTTAGAGCCTGTATTATTGGAACAATACGGTCACCCATGCCCTGAGGCAATGGTGGAAAGTGCATTGGGGCATATCAAGTTATTAGAGCAATGTGATTTTTCGGATATTGTGGTTTCCTTAAAATCCTCAACCGTAGCTGATACCGTTGCCGCTTATCGGCTTATGAGCCAAAAATGTGAGTATCCCTTGCATTTAGGCGTTACGGAAGCGGGCACCTCTTATGGAGGCATCATCAAATCCGCTATGGGAATCGGCGCCCTTTTGCTGGACGGAATCGGAGATACCATTCGGGTATCCTTAACTGCAGACCCTGTTGAGGAAGTGCGGTGCGCCAGGGAGCTGTTAAAAGCCGCAGGATTACGAAAATCAGGGATTACCGTTGTGTCCTGTCCCACCTGTGCAAGATGCAATGTAAACTTAATTCCCATTGCAGAACAAGTGACAAAAGCCTTGGAAAACTGCCAAAAAACCTTAAAGGTAGCGGTGATGGGCTGTGCGGTAAACGGCCCCGGTGAAGCAAAAGAAGCGGATATTGGACTGGCAGGAGGAAAGGGCTGTGTACTGCTGTTTAAAAAAGGAGAAATTTTACGAAAAGTGCCCGAAGGAGAGGCAGTGAGTGCCTTGCTTTCAGAAATTGAACAAATGTAGCCCATTTTACATAAACGGAGAATAAAAATGAAAGAGATACTGCATTGGTTTACGGGAATCGAGATTCCTGCCGCTCTGGCGGAGGGAACCTTATTACCGGAGAGTAAAATTGATGTAACAAACAGAATCATGGAGCTGGTTGTGGATTGTTCCCAACCGGTTGATTTTGCTGTCATTAAACAAACGGAACTGCAAATTTCCAATTTGCTGAACCTAAACGCTATGAAGCTGATTGTTTCCGCACCAAACCCCGTAGAGGAACCCCAGTGGGATGCCTATCTGAACGAGGCAGAAGCATTGATACCAGAACCTGTTTCAGATTCCCAAGACCAGATAGAGGAATTTCAACAGGAGCAGGAACAACGGCTTTCGGAATATATTGCGAAAAGCCACGCCTCTGTTTCTGCAGAAAAAAAACCCGGCGATGTGATTTACGGAAAAACATTCAAAGCAAAACCCATTCCTCTGATTGAGCTTGGGCATGAATTTGGCCCTGTGACAGCAGAAGGGGATATTTTTAAAATTGATAAACACGAAACAAAACGGGGATGGCTGATTTACTCCTTTGCCATTACCGATTTAACCTCCTCCATTATTTGTAAAGTTATTTGCGAAAAAACCTTTGAAAAATCCTTGGACAGTTATTTGGCAAAAGGAAAACGGATTGTTGTCAAAGGAAAGCTGGAGGACGATCAATATGAGCACGAAACAATCATTCGTGCAGAACACATTATGGTAGGAGAAAAGAAAAGCAAAAAGGACGAAGCCCCCGAAAAGAGGGTTGAGCTTCATGTTCATACCCAGATGAGCGCCATGGACGCTCTCGCCCCTGCCAAGGATTTGGTGAACACCGCAATCAAATGGGGTCATCGTGCCATTGCCATTACCGACCACGGTGTGCTCCAAAGCTTTCCTCTTGCCTTTAAGGCAGCAAAGGACAGGGATATTAAAATTATTTACGGGGTAGAGGCTTATCTGGTAAACGATACATTGGATATCGTGTCAGGGGAACGGGATGCCTCTCTTTCTGATCCCTTTATTGTGTTTGACTTGGAAACCACCGGTCTTTCTCCTGTATCTGACGATATTATTGAAATCGGTGCGGTGAAGGTACAAAACGGAAAAATCGTTGATTCTTTTTCTGAATTTGTGAATCCCAATCGGAATATTCCTGCCAACATTACAGAATTGACAGGCATCACCGATGCCATGGTAGAGGATGCAGAAGATATTACAAAAATTCTTCCTTCGTTTATGGAGTTTGCAGGAAAGGGTGTGCTTGTTGCCCATAATGCGTCTTTTGATATGTCCTTCCTCCGTGAGGCTTGCAGAAAACAGAACATTTCACTGAACAATACGGTGCTGGATACTTTGGAATTATCCCGTGCCATGTTCCCTGAACTGAATAAACACAAACTAAATGTGGTGGCAAAGCATCTTGGGGTATCCCTGGAAAAGCATCACAGAGCCTGTGATGATGCGGCTGCGGCTGGGGGCATTTTGTTAAAATGCTTTGAAATCATTAAAAAAGACTATTCCGTTTCGGGAATCAAGGAATTGAACACGGTTCTGACGGCTACGGCAGATGTACGGAAATCCAAAGCCTATCATGCCATTATCTTAGTGCAAAATCTGACGGGACTAAAGAATTTATACGAGCTGGTTTCAGAGTCTCATTTGCATTATTTTTACAGAACACCAAGAATTCCAAAAAGCTTGTATTTACAGCATAAAGAAGGATTGCTCATAGGGTCTGCCTGTGAAGCGGGAGAGCTGTATCAGGCATTACTGCAGAAAAAACCCGAACAGGAAATTGAAGCACTGGCAAACTTTTATGATTATTACGAGGTACAACCTCTGGGGAATAACCAATTTATGGTACGAAACGGGACAGTCCCTAATGAAGATGCATTAAAAGAATTGAACCGTGAAATTTTACGTCTTGGGGAAGCACACAACAAATTGGTTGTGGCAACGGGAGATGTTCACTTTTTAAATCCCGAGGATGCGGTGTTCCGTGAAGTGTTAATGACGGCCCAGGGGTTTGAGGACGCCTCCCATCAGGCACCTCTGTATTTCAGAACCACGGAGGAAATGCTGGCAGAATTTTCTTATCTGCCGGAGGAAAAGGCGAAAGAAATTGTCATCACCAATCCCAATAAAATTGCAGATATGATAGAAAAAATCCGTCCTACTCCAAAGGAAACATTCCCTCCGAAAATGGAGCGGGCGGCTGAAGATTTGACGGAGATGTGTTACGAAAAAGCAAAACGGATTTACGGTGACCCTCTCCCTGAGATTGTTGCAACAAGAATGGAACGGGAGCTGACGCCCATTGTGAATAACGGCTATGCGGTCATGTATATGATTGCCCAAAAGCTGGTGGCAAAGTCCAACTCCGACGGGTATCTGGTAGGGTCCCGAGGTTCGGTAGGGTCCTCCTTAGTTGCCTTTATGGCGGGGATTACCGAGGTCAATTCTCTGGTTCCTCACTATATTTGCCCTGATTGTAAATATTCCAAGTTTATCACGGACGGCTCTTACGGTTCAGGCTGTGATATGCCTGACAAGGCCTGTCCTAAATGCGGTGCCCCTGTCATGAAAAAAGACGGACATGACATCCCCTTTGAAACCTTTTTGGGCTTTAATGCGGACAAGGAACCTGATATTGACTTGAACTTTTCCGGTGACTACCAAGCCGTTGCCCATAAATATACGGAAGAATTGTTTGGGGAGGGCTTTGTATTCCGTGCAGGAACCATTGGTACGGTGGCAGAAAAAACCGCCTTTGGTTATGTATTAAAATATATTGAAACAACAGGAAAAAATGTAAACAATGCCGAGAAAGAACGGCTTGCGCTGGGCTGTACGGGGGTAAAACGGACCACGGGGCAGCATCCGGGGGGAATCATTGTTGTTCCCAAGGATTCGGATATTCACTATTTCTGTCCTGTGCAACACCCTGCAGATGACCGTGAGTCAGGCATTATCACCACCCATTTTGAATACCACTCCATTGATCAGAACCTGTTAAAGCTGGATATTTTAGGGCATGACGACCCGACTGTTATCAGAATGTTGGAGGATTTAACGGGAGTGGATGCCACTACCATTCAATTAGATGACAAAAAAACCATGAGCCTGTTTACAGGGACTGAAGCTTTAGGGGTTACCCCTGAACAGATTGGCTCTACTGTAGGAACCTACGGCGTTCCCGAATTCGGCACCAAGTTTGTCCGTCAGATGCTGGTAGATACAAAGCCTACCACCTTTGCTGAGCTGGTTCGGATTTCAGGACTTTCTCACGGAACGGATGTGTGGGTGGGAAATGCGCAAGACTTGATTGTCAATGACGGTCTTACCCTGATGGATGTTATCTGCACCCGTGACGATATTATGGGCTTTCTCATCCGCAAAGGTCTTCCCAATCTGGATTCCTTTAAAATTATGGAAAGCGTCAGAAAAGGAAAGGGTCTTACAGAAGAACAGGAAAAGCTGATGCGGGAAAAGGGCGTGGAGGATTGGTATATTGATTCTTGTAAAAAGATTCAGTATATGTTCCCCAAAGCCCATGCGGCAGCATATGTTACCATGGGATTCCGTGTGGCATATTTTAAAGTCAATTATCCGGAGGAATATTATTCTACCTATTTTTCTATTCGTGCAGATAATTTTGATGCTGAATTTATGTGTAAGGGTCCTGAAGTGGCAAAAGCCAAAAAGCAGGAGCTGGAGGCTTTACCAAAGCCCACACAAAAAGAAAAAGAAATGATTACCATTTTAGAGCTTTGCATTGAAATGTACGCCCGGGGTCTTACCTTCCTGCCCATTAGCCTGGAAGAATCCGACGGCGTTCGTTTTCAGCCCACAGGAGAAGGAAAAATCAGACCGTCCTTGAACGCCTTAAACGGCTTGGGTGATAATGCGGCAAAAGCCATTATAGCCGCCCGGGAAGAAGAACCCTTCTTCTCCATTGAGGACTTACAGGTTCGGGCAAAGCTGAATAAAACAGTGATTGAAACTCTGCGAACTCAGGGCTGTCTTGACGGGATGGAGGAATCCAGCCAGATGAGCTTTTTCTAAGGAGAATGTACCATGAAAATTTATGAAAAAGAAATTACGGTTACAGGATTTGAATGTGATTTTCGGGGATGCATGAAGTACAGCGCCCTGCTTCGTCAGGCTCAGCAAATCAGTCGGGAGCACAGCGACCAAATGGGCATTACATTGGAGCTTCACGCAAAAACCCATACCGCTTTTCTGATTAACGATGTAAAAGCGACCCTGTATCACCAACTTCATCCTTACGATACCCTCATCTTGCGCACCCAACCCTTTGCTCCTCACAGAGCTTGTTTTTACCGTACAACGGAGCTTTGGAAAGGGGGAGAATTGCAGGGGGTAATTGACACCAACTGGATTTTGATTGATACTCTTGAAAATAAAATTTTGCGAGACTATGACCCTCGGCTTTCCGCTTTGTTTGAGGCAAAGGAAAAATTACCTCCCAAGCACAGAATCCAAAAACTGCCCGTTTCCCCGTCAGGTGCTTTTTTGGCATCCTATTCCATGATTGACCAGAATAAACATTTGAACAATGCAGAGTATGCCGATGTTGTCTGCAACTGTACTCCGATGGAGTCAGCCGTTTCCTCCTTGCTGATTCGGTATCACAGAGAATGCAAATATCAGGAAGCTCTTTCTTTATTTTCAGGAAGCGAGGGAAATCAATGGTATGTTCTCGGTCAAAAAAATGAAGGAAAAAAATGCTTTGAAGCAAATTTATGGTTTGCATAAAATAAAAATTTCACCTTATACTAACGGTGAGGTGAAAAAAATGAAAAAAGTATTACGACCCGACCCTAAAACCCAATCTGTGATTGATGCTTACGTTTCTCCAAAAATGAGACGATCTGACCCACAGGGAAGCTATACGGGAAAGCCTGTGAACAAGAACGACGTTCCTGTCCAGGACGCGGACGATTTGTGAATCAAAAGCCTATGCCCCGAACAGTGAAACGTAAGCTGCAAGTACAAGCGAAAAACCAGGAAAACGCGGGTTTTGTTTTCTGTTTTGAGCTTAACG
>JAZURC010000072.1:0-7596 GCA_045606005.1 Clostridia bacterium | reverse complement strand
CGGGTACCATGCTGGAAATTTTGGCGGTGGCTTGTATCTGGGTGAGCTTGGTGTCCGTATGTACCGCTATTTTACAGGCGGCAGGAAAAGTATGGATTCCCGTTATCAATATGCTGATTGGTGCGGTTGTGAAAATTTTTTCCAACATCCTTTTGGTTTCCATGCCTCAAATCAATATTTTAGGCTTGTCAATCAGTAGCAATCTTTGTTATTTCGTGATTGCAGCACTGAATCTGTATTGGGTGATGAAGGTTACAAAGGTAAAACTGAAACTGGCAGACACGCTGGTCAAACCCTTGTTTTCCACAGGGGCAATGGGCGTGGCAACCCTCTTTTGCTATCGGTTACTGGAGGAATGGATTCCTGCAAAACTGGCAACAATTTGTGCAGTAGGAATCGGCGGCTGCATCTATTTAGCCGTTTTATTGCTGATTGGAGGGTTAAAACAGGAAGATGTGGAAATGCTTCCTAAGGGAGAAAAAATTGCAGAAATCATGAAAAAGCGAAAATTACTGCGATAAAAGAGGGATTTAGATGAAACAATATACATTAGAGGATTTATTGAATATTATGGAGCAGCTGCGGAAAGGTTGCCCTTGGGACAAGGAGCAAACCTACGAAAGCTTAAAGCGGTATGCTATTGAAGAAGCCTATGAGGTGGTGGAGGCGGTTGACCAGCCTGACAGAATGATGTTGGCAGACGAACTGGGAGATTTGCTGCTGCAGGTGGTGTTCTATGCCCAAATTGGGAAAGAGAAGGGCGAGTTTACCATGGATGATGTGCTACGGTGCGTCTGTGAAAAAATGATTCACCGTCACCCTCATGTGTTTGGAAAGGAAAAGGCTGAAACCTCAGAGGATGTCCTCCGAAACTGGGCACAGATTAAGAAAAAGGAAAAGGGACAGAAAACCCAGACTCAAGCCATGGAAGGAATTTCTTCTTCATTGCCTTCTCTGATGCGTGCTCAGAAGGTACAGGAAAGTGCCGCGAAGATAGGGTTTGATTGGGATGCGTTTCCTCCTGTGTTGGATAAGCTTCGGGAAGAGGTGGAGGAGTTTGCTGCTGCCAAAACCCTTTCAGAACAAGAGGAGGAATTTGGTGATTTGCTGTTTGCAGCGGTCAATGTAGCTCGTTTTACAGGAATTCAACCGGAAACAGCTCTTCATAAAGGAGTCAATAAATTTATCCAAAGATTTGGCAAAATGGAAGCACTGGCAACTCAAAAAGGCTTGGTCTTAGCGGAGCTTTCTTTGGAGGAAATGGACCAATTATGGAACGAAATTAAGGAATTTGAATAAAATTGTGGAAAAAATAAAAAAATTTGAGAAAAAAAGAGGAATTTTGCCAAGGTTGGAGAAATACTCTTAATAGCAATGATAATGCTTATTTATTTTTAAATTATTGAAAGGGAGGAAATAAGAGAATGAATAAGGCAGAATTAATTTCCAAAGTTGCAGAAAAGGCAGAACTGTCCAAGAAGGATGCTGACAAAGCAGTAAGCGCTTTGATCGAATCTGTTCAGGAAGCTCTGAAAGCCGGTGAAAAAGTTCAGCTGGTTGGCTTCGGTTCTTTCGAAGTAAAGGCTAGAGCTGCAAGAAAGGGTAAGAATCCTCGTACCGGTGCAGAAATCACCATTCCTGCAAGCAAATCTCCTGTATTCAAAGCAGGAAAAGCTTTCAAAGACAGCATTGCGTAAACGATAACAATCGAATGGGGTTGTCTCGGAATGGGACAACCCTTTTTCATTCTTGGGAGGAATTATGAGAATTGATAAATTTCTAAAGGTATCCCGTATTATCAAACGAAGAACGGTGGCAAACGAAGCCTGTGACGGCGGAAGAGTGATGCTCAACGGTCGAGTGGCAAAGGCATCTGCTGATGTAAAGCCTGGGGATATTTTGGAGATTGCATTTGGAAGCAATCAGATGAAAATTAAAGTACTCAACGTAAGCGAGCATGTGAAAAAAGAGGATGCCGCTGCTATGTACGAAACAATTTTATCATAAAGAAAACAACCGCCTCATACAATAGTTGTAAGGAGGCGGTTTTGTGGTTGAAGAAAAGATGAAAGACCAAAATATTTCATTGCAGGGCAGAGGGAAAATTACAGTAACAGGCGTAAGTGATGTGGACAGCTTTGACGAGCATGCCGTGGTGTTGTACACAACCTTGGGAATCCTGACCATTAAGGGAAGTGATTTGCATATCAACAAGCTGAATGTGGAAACGGGCGACATCTGCATCGAAGGGGAAATAGATTCCCTTGCCTATTCCGAGGCACAGTCCACTAAAAAAGCGGCAGGAAGCTTGCTTGCCAGACTGTTTCAGTAATGGAAATTCATGCAGCGGAGCAGGGACTTATCTTTGTTGGGATGTTTCTCTGCGGGATAGGCTTCGGATTGTTGTTTGATTTTTTCAGGGCAGTGCGGAAAATTGTTCCCATGAACCGAGTGTGGGTCAATCTGACAGACTTACTATTCTGGATTGTTTGTACAGCGGTTGTATTTTTTACGGCAAGCCTCACCAATCAGGGAGAACTGAGATGGTATGAGTTTATCGGCATCTTTTTGGGAACGGGACTGTATTTTCTCATGTTTGGTTCCCTGATGGTATCATGGATGGAGAAGGGGTTGCGTTGGCTGCTGAGACTTATGGTGCTTATCCTTCGGATTGTGTCTTTTCCTGTCAGATTGTTTCTTTATCCGTTCAGATGCATTGCAAAAATGACAGCCCCTTTTCGGAAAAAATTGGCGTTTAGCCTTTCTGTCCGGCAGCAAAAATGGTACTTTACCCGTCGGCAACTGAAAAAAATTTTAAAATCCCCGAAAAATTTTTGATTTTGCTATTGAAATAGGGAGCAAAGTGGTGTATAATGATAATAGATTCTGATACAAGGAGGAGAGCAGATGGCAAAGCGCAAAAAAGAACCAAAACAAGGGAAAAGCAAGCTGTCCGGAGTACTGTGGGCTGTTGCGATTCTGTATGTGGGATATGTTTTTGTACAACAGCAAATCCGTCTTCATGACCTTCGTGTAGAAGAAAAAGAGGTGACCGCCGAAATTGAGCAGGCTCAACTTGAAAACGAGGAGCTGACTCATGTTATGGATATTATGGACACCGATGAATACATTGAAAAGGTTGCACGGCAGAAGCTCGGTTTTGTGAAACCGGACGAGCAGGTGTTTGTTGATACCTCGCGCTGAGACTGTACAACACCACATTTTTTTAAAAGGGGAATTATTTTACATGCCGCAAGAAGTAAAAGTAGGAAGTGTTGTTGAAGGCAAGGTTACAGGAATTACCGAGTTTGGCGCCTTTGTCCGTTTACCGGACGGTCGGCAGGGATTGGTACATATTTCAGAGGTCGCATTAGAATATGTGAAAGATATACGGGATCACCTGAAGGAAAATCAGACGGTAAAAGTGAAAATTCTGTCTGAAGAAAAAGGAAAGGTATGTCTTTCTGTTAAAAAAGTGCAGGAGGAAGAGCGGAAGGAACAGAGAAAACAGGCTCCCAAGCGCAGCACCCGTCCCACGGAAATTGACTGGAGCAGACCGGCGTCGGAAAATCTTTCTTTTGAGGAAAAGATGGCTCGCTTTAAAAATGACAGCGAGGAGCGGATTTCCGAGTTTAAAAAGAATGTGGAGAATAATCGTCGCAGCGGAGGCTATAAACGGTCCGGCAATCCTTATTAAGAAAATTTAAAAAAAATAAAAATAATGCTTGCTTTTTTGCCATTATTATGTTATACTATTATGTGCATGATTCTAAAGTGGGAGGTGAACCCTATGCCTAATACAGCGTCTGCTATCAGAAAGGTTCGCGTTATCAAAACCAAAACCCTGAGAAATCAGATGATTAAATCTGCGTTGAAAACTGCTATTAAAAGCTTTGAAGCTACTTTGAAGCAGGATGATGCTCAGGTTAAGACTGATGCGTTCAAATTGGCTGTTAAGAAAATCGATCAGGCTGTTGCAAAAGGAATTATTCATAAAAATGCAGGAGCACGTAAAAAGTCTCAGCTGGCTTTAATGTTGAATAAAGCCTAAGTTGTGCTTGTATCATTATGGTCAAATATGTGAAGAAGAGATTGGGTAATCAATCTCTTTTTATGCTGTAAAAATTATTAAAATTTACATACGAAGGAGATAGAAAAATGAAACGTTTGACTGTGATAGTTGCATTACTTGTTTCTATGTTGGGAATGCAGGCATCGGCTTATGATTTTCCCCACCAGGTCTGGAAATGGCATGATTTGTATTTGAAGGCATTGGAGTCTGGAGATGATGCAGGGATTATTACAAACGGCCTTGAGATCGTCCGAATCATGGAATCTGCTCCGGAAGGACAAGAAAAGCTGAATATGATTAGATCTCGCCTGATGGAGGTGGGAAAGGCTTATGAGAGACAGGGAAATTATGATTCAGCGGCTCAAACATTTCAAAAATATCTGACCTACAGCGGAGAAGATGATTTTGACGGTCAAAGAGTGGCAAAAGCCAAGGCTTTGCAGTATTCAACCCAAATTCGTATTTTTACCGAAGGGGGAGAGTATCGTCATTTTGGTTCCAAAAATGAGCATCAGAACGGTGTGATGTACGGAGCGACTTCGGACGGGAATATCCGCCCCGAGCTTCCCTATGAATCTATGGTTTTGGTGTATCATGAGTTAGGAGCACCGGTGTCTGACTGGCACCGTCTGATGTTTCAGCAGGCATCGGAAAATGATTTGGTGGTAGAATATGCCTTGAATTGTCCCCGTCAAAGAGTGGATATTCAGAACATTCAGCAGTTTTCCTCGGATTTACAAGAAATTTCAGAATTGTTTTCCCAATTTTCCAATGTAAAAGCAGTACTTCGTTTTGGTGCGGAATTTAACGAATGGTCAGAGCCGGGGGATGGTGCCATGTATATTGACGCATTCCGTTATGTTTCAAACTATTTTAAAAGCCGTAACAATAATGTTGCTATCATGTGGAACCCCTTGCAGGAAGGAAAGTGGTATTTGAAGCTGAGGGATTTTTACCCCGGGGATGCTTATGTGGACTGGATTGGCATTTCCGCTTATTCCAATTTGTATCATACCGGTGATCCCAATATGAATCCGGATTATGAAGTGGTGTACAAATCGGGGAAAAATGCAGACCCCGTTTTGGCAGTAAAGGAAATTATTGATGAATTCGGGCAGACAAAGCCGGTACTGATTTCTGAATCAGGATTTAGCCATCGCAGTATCACAACGGGAGAGAATACGATGGAGTGGGCAATTCAGCATCTGAGAGAAGCCTATGCCTATCTGCCTATGGTCTATCCTCAACTGAAGGGAATTTGTTATTTTGATAAGTATGTAACCGGAGAAATAAACGATTATAGCCTTCAGGGCAACTTGAAGAATGCTTATCTGGAAGCGCTGGAGGGACCTCGTATGGTGCAGCGTGGGGTGGAAAATACTTATAACTACCGAGAATTGACAGACGGTTCTGCGGTAGATAGCATGACGGGAATTTTCACCTATGCTCATATTTACGGAGAAACCACTAAAAAGGTGACCTATTATATTGACGGGAGATGGGTAGGAGAATCCACCCATATGCCCTTTGGTACTTACCTGGAATTGGGAGAGGGCGCCAAAGAATTGAAGGTGGTTGCAGAAGGAGACAAGGGTACTGTCAAGGAAAAAACCTTTAAGCTGAATGCTTCTCGTTGGAATCCCGTGGAAATTGGCGTAACAGTAAACGGTACCTATCTTTCTTTTGACCAACCTCCCGTTCTTTACTGTGACAGAACTCTGGTGCCTGTCCGTTCCGTGTTTGAAGCCATGGGCGCTACGGTTTACTGGGATGAACAGACCAACACAGTAACCGGTATCAGGGGAAACAAAATTGTGAAGTTGGTGTTGGGAAGTAATGTGATGAGAGTGAACGAGACACCCGTCTTTTTAGATGTTCCTGCTATTTCGGTGAACAACAGAACTTTGGTGCCTGCCCGCGCTATTGCAGAAAGCTTAGGTGCAACCGTAGGTTGGGAGAACGAAACGGGGACAGTTGTTATCAAAAGTGAATAAAAATGGAAAAGGACTGTGAATGGAGGTTTGCAGTCTTTTTTTATTGCCTTTCTTTGGGAACTTTTATCATTTGAAAAAGACTCCAAGTGATGGCAAGATTTTTATGATACAATAAAAATAGAGCAGGAGTGTGAAGGATAGCGTGAGTAAGAGCGACTACAAGAGTGCCCGAAAAAGCGACCAAAAGAGCGACCCCTTTTATAAAATAAATATAAATAAAAACAAAAAGAAAGAGTGTGTTGCACACTCCTTCTTTTGCGGATTTGTTTATTTTTTCATTACGGTAAAAGCGTTTTCTGTAAAATCGACTACTACAGTATCTCCCTCACCAATGACCTGCTCCAACAGTTTCTCTGCAATCAGGTCCTCTACGCCTGATGTAATGGCGCGTCTTAAGGGTCTTGCCCCATAGATGGGGTCAAAGCCGATGTCTGCCAGATGAGAAACCGCATTGTCTGTATATTCGGCTGTAATGTTCTTTTTTGCCAGACGCTCAGATAATTGTCCCAGCATATTTCGTGCAATGGTTTTGATTGTCTCCTTGGACAAGGGCTGGAACACTACCGTGTCGTCAATCCGGTTTAAAAATTCCGGACGGAAGGCTTTTTTCAGCTCTGTCATCACATCGGTTTTAATGGTTTCATAATCCCGCTTGTTATCCTCACCTGAGGAAAAACCAAGAGCCTTTTTCTGCTCGGTAATATGACGGGCACCGATGTTGGATGTCATGATGATAATGGTGTTTTTGAAATTCACCTTTCTCCCTTGGGAATCGGTGAGCATACCGTCCTCCATAATCTGAAGGAGAATGTTAAAGACATCCGGATGTGCCTTTTCAATTTCGTCAAACAAAATCACGGAATAAGGCTTGCGACGAACCTTATCGGTAAGCTGACCGCCTTCGTCATACCCCACATATCCGGGAGGCGAACCAACCATACGGGAGACGGAGTGTTTTTCCATGTATTCGGACATATCTACCCGAATCATGGCATCCTCATCTCCGAACAACACTTCTGCCAAAGCTTTAGACAACTCTGTTTTTCCTACCCCTGTAGGGCCTAAAAACAGGAAGGAGCCTGTGGGACGCTTAGGGTCGGCAAGCCCTACTCTGCCTCGTCTGATTGCCTTTGAAATAGCGGTGACTGCCTCTGTCTGTCCCACCACCCGCTTGTGCAAGGTTTCTTCTAACCGCAGTAATTTCTGAGATTCTTCTTCCTGCAGACTGTTCACGGGAATCCCTGTCCAATCGGACAAAATGGAGGCAATTTCCTCTTTTCCGATTTGCTTGTGGTTGGCGGCAGAATGTTTTTCCCACTCAGCTTTTTTGTCCTCCAGCTCTGCTTTAAGAGAGGTTTCCTCATCTCGATATTTTGCCGCTTTTTCAAAATCCTGATGAGTTACCGCCTCAGCTTTTTCTTTGGAAACGGCTTCCAGTTTTTCTTCCAACTCCTTAAGAGAGGGAGGGGCAGTAAAGGTTTGAAGTCTCATTCTGCTGGAGGCTTCGTCAATCAGGTCGATTGCCTTGTC
>JAZURC010000071.1:0-8519 GCA_045606005.1 Clostridia bacterium | reverse complement strand
ATACCACAACAATAAAAAAAAGGCAACCCCATATTAAAAAATTTTTGAAATAATAAACAAAAATACTACAAGAACGAAAGAATGCAATTTAAAACAAATGGGGTTGTATAATAAAAACAGACTTCTGATTTTCAGAAGTCTGTTTATAGGACTTATAAATTAATACATTCCGCCCATTCCGCCCATTGCAGCGGGATTGGGAGCAGCTGCTTCGGGTTCGGGCTTATCTGCCACAATGCTTTCGGTAGTCAACAGCATAGAAGCAACACTTGCCGCATTTTCCAGTGCTGAACGGGTTACCTTTGCAGGATCAACAATACCGCTCTTAATCATATCAACATACTCTTCCTTCAGAGCATCAAAGCCAATACCCTTTTCGGCATTTCTGATTTTATTAACGATAACAGAACCTTCCAGACCTGCATTTGCAGCAATCTGTCTTACCGGTTCTTCCAAAGCACGAAGAACAATCTTCATACCGGTACGTTCATCGCCTTCAGCCTTTTCAATCATCCCTTCAACAGCATCCATTGCATTGATAAATGCAGTACCGCCGCCGGCAACAATGCCTTCTTCAACTGCAGCACGGGTGGCAGCCAGTGCATCTTCAATTCTCAGCTTCATTTCCTTCATTTCAGTTTCGGTAGCAGCACCAACCTTGATTACTGCAACACCACCGGACAGCTTTGCAAGGCGTTCCTGCAGCTTTTCACGGTCGAAATCAGAAGTGGTTTCGGTAATTTGTGCTTTAATCTGACCCACACGGGCTTTGATATCATCGGGATTGCCCATACCGTCAACGATAATGGTGTTTTCTTTTTGAACCTTAATCTGACGGGCACGACCCAGTTGATCCAAGGTGGTTTCCTTGAGTTCCATACCCAGTTCACTGGAAATTACCTGACCCCCTGTCAGAATTGCAATATCTTCCAGCATTGCCTTTCTTCTGTCACCAAATCCGGGAGCCTTTACAGCAACACATACGAAGGTACCGCGTAATTTATTCAGAACCAACGTGGTCAGAGCTTCCCCTTCTACATCTTCAGCAACGATAACAAGCTTTTGACCCTGCTGAACAATCTGTTCCAATACAGGCAATACTTCCTGAATGTTGCTAATCTTTTTATCAGTAATCAAAACATAAGCATCATCAATGACTGCTTCCATTTTTTCGGTATCGGTTACCATGTAAGGAGAAATGTAACCGCGGTCAAACTGCATACCTTCTACCACTTCAGAATAGGTTTCAGCAGTTTTGGATTCTTCAACGGTAATAACACCGTCGCTGGTTACCTTTTCCATAGCATCAGCAATCAGCTGACCAATGGTTTCATCTGCAGAAGAAACTGCTGCAACACGAGCAATATCTTCTTTACCGGATACAGCCTTGCTGCCCGCCTTTACAGATGCAACAGCTGTTGCTACTGCGCTCATAATCCCCTTCTTAACAACCATAGGATTGGCACCTGCTGCAACATTTTTCAAGCCTTCACGAATGATCGCCTGTGCAAGCAATGTTGCGGTAGTGGTACCGTCTCCTGCTACATCATTTGTTTTGGTGGAAACTTCTTTTACCAACTGAGCACCCATGTTTTCAAAAGGATCTTCCAGTTCAATTTCTTTTGCGATTGTGACACCGTCGTTGGTGATTAAGGGAGAACCGAATTTCTTATCCAGAACAACATTTCTTCCCTTTGGTCCCAATGTAATTTTAACAGTATCTGCCAGTTGATTTACGCCACGCTCCAGAGCGCGTCTTGCTTCTTCTCCGTATAAAATATCCTTTGCCATGTTTTTGACCTCCTAATGATTATTCAACCTTAGCCAGTACGTCGCTTTGCTTTACGATAATGTACTCGGTATCATTTAGCTTCACTTCTGTTCCGGCATATTTGGAAGCAATGATTTTGTCACCCACTGCCAGTTCCATTTTCACTTCCTTGCCGTCAATGATTCCGCCGGGGCCTACTGCAACCACTTCAGCCACCTGAGGTTTTTCCTGTGCAGAACCGGTTAAAATGATACCGCTTTTTGTTTTTTCTTCGCTTTCCAGCATTTTGATGACCACGCGGTCACCCAAAGGTTTGATATTCATAAAACATACCTCCTGTATAAATTTTTCAATTTTAGCACTCTCTTTATTAGAGTGCTAAAATAATAATAATCCAAATCATAAGATTATGCAACCCTCGCCCAAAACGATTTTCTGAGATTAGATTAAATTAGCTTTTGTATTCTTTGATTTTCTTTCACATACTGCTTTTTTCTTCCGATATTTCCATCATTATCCTTTTGTAGTCCTCGAAAGTTAATAAGCAGTTTATCGCTTGTAAGAAATCATTGGTGGAAAGCCGACCGGGAAGCCCTAATCTGCGGCAAAATTTCCGCCTGATTTGTGCCGATTGAGGTCTGCCGCTTAAACCATCTGCAAACAAATCTGCTTGCGTCAGATTCATTTTCCTGCTTTGTTCCTGCCCTAAAGAACAACCCGCTTCCTGCAATGCTTTTAAAAGAACCCCTTCTTCGATTCCTTCTACTCCTAACAATCCTTCTTTGGAAGGCTTGCTTTTCCGTTTTTCCACTCCTTTGATTTCAGGCACAAAAGCCTGCTTCACTTGATGAGGGGGCAAAAAGGATTTAATATGACTGCGAATCAAAAACCCTGCTCTGTCAGAATCAGTCAGAATCACTACCCCGTTTTCAGCCGCAAGCCGCTTTAAATACTCCCGCATTTCTTTATCTTTAAAAATACGAAATCCGTTGGTTTCAATAATATTGCCGTTTATAACAGAGGAAAGACGAATTTTATCATATTTTCCTTCCACAATTACCGTTTCTTTAATATGTATCACAGTCCATTCCTCCTACCTATATAGTTTTACCACATTTTTTCATTTTTTGCAAGTGTTTTTTTATTTTATTGGTTGAAATATTTTTTATGAGTAGAAATAAAAAAAAGACCCTGTTTATCCGAAGATAAACAGGGCGAAATTGTTATTTTATTTCAGAAACAGCTTCCTTTTTTTGTTCTGCAGAAAGAGATTTATAATAACGGTATAAAACTCTGCGTTCTTTGGTATATGTAAAATAAAATACCACAACCGTACCAAAGGTGAAACAATCTGAAAGGCAGGCGACAGAATACATTCGGATCATATCAAAGGAATCTCGCAAGCCAAAGGAAAAGAGAATTAAATTTATCACAACTGAAAAACCACAGCAAACAGCAAGTGCCGGACAAGTCAAATGGCAAAAAGAAAAGTCGGTGCTAATATCAATGATTGCCCATGCCAGTATGATAAACTGCAATATGCCTGCAATCGCTCCCAGAACCTCAACAAATTGCCCGCTTACAGCCAGACTTTCCATTCGCATTCCGTTTTCATCAAGCTGAAACCGAAATTGTGAACACAATAAAAACAATTCCCCTATAACAAGAATCGAAACCGGTATTGCAAAAAGCTTAAAATTTCTGGCATCACACACAAAAAACGCCATACCTAAGAAAATCACCGTTCCCAACAGCAACATTAGCTGAGAAGCAACCCAGAAAGGCGAAGACTGTGGGTAAAGAAAGGTCATTGCGGTAGTTACAATACCAAGCAAAGAAACCAAGCTCAGACTTAGTTTTCGATTATCATTCATAAAAAGTGCCCCCTCGAAAAATATTCACTTTTAGTATTTTATCACAAACGGATGAATCCGTCAATATTTTTATAATGAAAGAGCCGCGAAATTCGCAGCTCTCATTCTGTTATTCCGATTCAGTTAATTCTGTTTCAGGTGTAGGGGTTGGGGTCGGAGATTCCTGATCAGTTTGTACTGTTTCGTCTTCAGTTTCAGTTTCTGTGTCTGTAATAGCATCCTCGTCAACGGGAGGGGTTGTTTCTTCTTCGACATCCGACTCTGCAATTTCTTCCGAAATGGGCAGTTCTGTTTCTTCCGGTTGTTCCTCGGAAGAAATCATTCTCGGCAACACCGCACTTGCTGTTGCGGGAAGATTTGCTAAATCTTCATTTTCTTCATTGGAGGGCTCAGAAATTTCGACAACAGATTCTTCGGTGGCAACAATAATGACAGGTTGTGGTATTGCTGTTTGAGACTCTGTTTCTGGTGCCTCATTCAAGCTCGGCTCGGTTTGAACTTCTTCCACAAGCTTTGCTTTTGGTTGGGCGACCTGAGCAATGGGCTCAGATAAGTTTTCACCTTCTTTACTAAAATAGGAATAAGAAAATATACTGATTCCGATCATTGCAGCCGCTGCAACTGTGCCAAACCGAAAAACATAGTATCTTTTATCATTTTGAGTTTTTTCGGCAGTTTCCAGTAATGCACCGAGCAATTCTTCATTTAACGGAATTTCGTCATTCGCTTTCCGATACCGTTCCTTCCACATTTTCCTCTCCTCCTGTTAATTTTCTTCTTAATAATTCTCTTCCTCTGAACAACTGGGATTTTACCGTAGACTGAGGTCTGTTTAAAATGGATGAAATTTCTTCAACGGATAAGTCCTCATAATAAAACAAGTGAATCACACTGCGATATTTCACAGGAAGCTCCAACACAGCATAATACACATCTCCCGTTTCCTGTTCTTCAAATGAAAGCTCCTCGGACAGGGGGACCGTCTTTTGAAACCATGCATTGGAAAATACATTTTTACTGCAATTTAATGTAACACGAATCAACCAAGCCTTACGGTGTTCTTCGTTTTCAAAATGCTTTGTATTTTTTAAGTATCGAAGAAAAACCTCCTGAGTCACATCATCTGCAGAAGCTTTGTTTTTTGTTTGCGAAAGAGCCAATTTATATACCATGTTGAAATAGGTTTCAATCACGGTCTGATCAGATACATCGGCTGTTTTCTTTTGCAATTTTAATTCCCCCTTACTTATAATACCTTTTACATGATAAAAAGGTTGCACTTATTGAAAAAAATTTTCAAAAAGCCGAAAGTATCGCACGCCGTTTTGTTTTTATCTGTTTTGTTTTCTTAACTGACAGCGCACCTTTGCTTCTTCCCATAATTTTTGTTCTTCATCGGTTTCAATCAGAAGAGGTGGAACAGGGGTAGGATGTTCCTGTTCGTCCAACGCTACAAGAACCACAAAAGCCGTATTGATCATTCGTTTTGACCCGTCCAATTCTTCAACAAATGTTTCCACTTTTACTTCCATAGAGGTGGTTCCGGTATAGGTGATCTGCCCTCTTAACACCAACGTATCGTTTGCACGGGCAGCACCTAAAAAGGAAAGAGAATCCACCACCGCAGTGGTTACATTCTTTTCACAATGCCGTCTTGCCGTGACTGCAGCAACAACATCAATCCAAGCCATCAATTTTCCGCCAAACAACCGCTTTGAGCCGTTTAAATCACCTGAAAACAAAATCTGGACTTGCTCTGTAAACGATTCCGACGCATGCTTTGCTCGCATCACATTCTCTCCTTTTTAAAAATATTGATAAAAGCCCTTGTGGGTTTCTGATAACTTTACGGGCAATTCAGGAAATACATCTCTTAATTTTTCTGCCAGCACAGGACAGATAATGGCTTCTGTTTCAAAGTGACCTGCATCCACCAAAGAAATCCCCAACTGCTCCGCTTGCTGATGATTATGATATTTCGTATCTGCAGTAAGAAAAACATCGGTATTTGCCGCCTCTAAAAACTCACTTCCACTTCCGCTGCAGATTCCGACCGTTTGAATCTTTTTCGTTAAATCACCGGTATATTTTAAGCCGTAGCAATGCAGTTTTTCCTGAACCAATTCCAAAAATTCTTTGAAAGTCATTTCCCGGGAAATAGTGCCTTTTTTAAAAGCTTGTACTTCATCATTTGTATTCACACCAAGCAAACGGCAAAGCTGAGCATTGATTCCCTCTTTTGCCATATCAAGATTGGTATGAGCACAAAGCAAGGCAATCCCTCTTTCTGCAGCAGTTAACAACAGTTCTCCGCAATAGGTTTCATCCGTTATTCGATTCATGGGTGAAAACACAAAAGGATGATGGGTTACAATTAAATTTGCACCTGATTTTTCCGCTTCTTTCAACACCTCTTTGGTAACATCCAATGCCACAAGGACACCCGTTACCCTTTCTTCTGTTCTTCCTAACAACAGTCCGGAATTATCCCATTCTTCCGCCAATTCATAAGGAGCAAAGGAATCAATCCACGCTCTTACTTCTTTTATTGATGCCATTTTGTTTCCTCCTGTTCAAGCTTTTCCAGCAGTTCTTTATGTTTCTGATATTCGTCTCCTCGGAAGGAACCCATTTGGTTTAGAATTTCCAGTTCTTTTGCAATTCGTCTTTTCAAATATTCACCGAATAAGGGATGATTTCTTAAATCGCTTCCGATTTCACAATCATATGGTTCCATTCCATCCCCTATTTTAGCAATTAACATATGATACAGTTTTTCCTCCTGAAACACCATATCTTCTTTCAGAATCAAAAATCCGTTTTTACACAAATATTCCCGCAGTTCCTTTATTGCTGTCATAGGCTGCAACAACAAAGTCGCATCGGTGATTTTATCCGTTCCCCGTTCCAAAATTTCTGAAATTAAGATGCCCCCCATTCCAGCAATGACAATACAATCCGCCTCATCTTTTCCAAGCTCTGACAATCCGTCACTGACCCTGCAATCCAAAGGAACACCTTGCAGCCTACTGTTTTTTTCTGCTTTTTTTAAAGAAGGAGCGCTGATGTCACAGGCAATGGCTTTTTTACATTTCCCGTTATTGACCAATGCAATCGGCAAGTATCCGTGATCGGTTCCGATATCTGCCATACAGTTACATTGGGGAACATGGCGATATAACATTCTTAAACGTTTGTCCAATCCATTCATTTGTTTTCTCCGTGATAAAACAGGCTGTCTCTTGAAAGAAACAGCCCGATTTTTAATCTAAATAATCCTTTAATTTTTTACTTCTGGTAGGATGACGCAGTTTTCTCAAAGCTTTTGCTTCAATCTGACGAATACGCTCACGGGTGACATTAAATTCCTTTCCTACTTCTTCTAAGGTTCTTGCCCGTCCGTCATCCAGACCAAACCGCAAACGAAGCACTTTTTCTTCACGGCTTGTCAATGTATTCAGCACATCAACCAACTGTTCTTTTAACAGAAGGAAGGATGCTGCTTCGCTGGGAGCAGGAGCATCGTCATCAGGAATAAAATCTCCTAAATGACTGTCCTCTTCCTCACCGATAGGAGTTTCCAAGGATACGGGTTCTTGGGCAATCTTCATAATCTCACGAACCTTATCCAAGGACATATTCATTTCCTTTGAAATTTCTTCAGCAGTGGGTTCACGGCCCAACTCCTGTAAAAGATGACGGGATACACGAATCAATTTATTGATGGTTTCCACCATATGAACAGGAATACGAATGGTTCTTGCCTGATCTGCAATGGCACGGGTAATTGCCTGACGAATCCACCAGGTAGCATAGGTACTGAATTTATAGCCTTTCCGATAATCAAATTTTTCTACTGCTTTAATCAACCCCAAATTGCCTTCCTGAATCAAATCCAAAAACAACATTCCACGGCCTACATAGCGTTTTGCAATGCTGACAACCAGACGAAGATTTGCTTCTGCTAATCTCTTTTTTGCCACCTCATCGCCATCAGACATTTTTTGTGCCAACACCGTTTCTTCATCCGGGGACAGGAGTTCTACCTTACCAATTTCTTTTAAATACATACGAACAGGGTCATCAAGGCTGATACCTTCAGGAACTGTCAAATCTAAATCTTCAGGTTCAAGCTGAATTTCCTCCAGCTCTTGTTCCATATCTCCTACAATTTCAATGCCCATATTTTCAATAGACTCGTAGACTTTTTCAATTTGATCAGAATCCATTTCAATTTCTTCCAGGGCATCCATAATTTCCTTGTAAGACAATATTCCCTTCTTCTTTCCCTTGTCTAAAAGTTCTTTGATAATTTGCCTTTTATTTTCATTATCTGCCATTCTTATTCCCCTTCTCGTACCTGATGATTATGCTTACTTCTTTTATCCTGCATTAACAACTGTTGCAGTTGCTGCGCATTATTGACTCCTTGTTCCATGACCTGTCGCTGTTTTTGCTGACGGATAGCTGAAATCAGCTGTTTGGCTGCTTTTAAGCTATCCTCAAGATGCAACTCACGGACTGCAATTTCACTAAGAATCCTCTGTTGATCCGGTGAAAGCTGATTTTGCATCAATGTCTTTCCGTTTTGTATCATTTGAAAGAGCAAACCGTGATCTGCCACTGTAAAAAACTCACTGTTCAAGCCTAAAGACGTGCACAGATCCGGATTTTCATATAAAATACCCAATAGGATTTTTTCATTTTTTACAAGCTTGTCCGTGGAAATTATTCGTCTTTCCTGACGGTCTGCTTCTCTTTGCATAACAACCCGACGCTTTCTTGAAACCTTCTGAATTTCAGAAAACACCGCTTCCGACGAAACACCGGTGTCTGCAGACAGTTTTTTTACATATAATTCTAATTCAACATCA
>JAZURC010000070.1:0-2883 GCA_045606005.1 Clostridia bacterium | reverse complement strand
CCGGAAACATCTGTCCCAACGCCACATTAAACCATTGAATGGCTCCTTCCTCATCCGTAATCAGACAAGGAAGTGCCAGCTCCATTAACATTTGACGGGTGCTGCTGTCTGCCGTTTCGTTGGCTTGCTTTAAGGCACACTCTAATTTCTTTTCAAATAACTCTTGCTGATTTTTCCAGGCTTTGCAGTGAAATACCGATAACAGTACCGCACAAACCGCCGCCAATATTCCCCAAAGAGGAGCTACCGAAAGTAACACTACCGTTACGATTGCAAGCACAACAGTATTGCCCCAAAACATCAGCGCAGCCGTTTTCTTCATACCCATCTCCCTCATTACAAAATCTTTGGCTTCCGAAAATCCCACATAGCATCAATCATTCCCAGTAAAACAATAATCTGATACAACACTGCCGCAAAAGGCAGTATCAAGAAGAGCAACAACAAGGAAATGCTTTTTGGTACTCCGGTTTTATTAATCAAATATTTTATCAAGGAAACGCCTCCTACCAAGAGGATAGCAGAGATTACCAAATTAACATTATAAATTAAAAAATAGAAAGAACGGTTTCCTGCCGCCATCCATTCCGCTACCGTCAGAATCACATAACCCCATACAATGGTTTTTGGTACATGAAGCTGACTAAAGGAAGGCAAATAGGAAAAGGATTTTTTTAATCTGCAAAGCACACCGCGGCTTAGCAGCACACTGCACAAAGTAAGAATACCTGCCACGATAATCAAGGCTGAGGGTATTGTCAAAATCATAGTATTGGTTATTGTCGGTATGGTCTTAATAAACATATCTGCTGTTTCCTGATTGGAAAGCTCCGGAGAGGACTCTATGACAGACACAAGCATTTGCATGGATTGCTCCGCTATACTTTTAAATTCTTCTATCATATCGATTCCATACAACATTTTTGATAGCAGAACAGTTCCCAAAAATGCCAGAAGATAGGCGATTCCTCCCCAAATCATCATCATGAAAAAGGGTTTTTTTCCGCGAAAACAGTTTCCGATGACCGTTCCCGGCAGCACAATCATCAAAACACCGGAAAACAGCATGGTCTGAATATCGGAAAACATGGCGGTCAAAAGCATGGATACCGCCAAAGCCGTTATGGATACTTTAAAAGAATCAACATAAGTCAGCATTACTGTTACGGTGCAAACCCCTAAAAACATTCCCATAAAAGAAAAGAGAGGAAGATAAATAAAGGACAAAGCAAAAAGAGCGGTCAATGCAGCAAGCAATGCTCCCTTGGTCAATTCCTTCGTTTTCATCTCTTATCACCTTCTTTTTGGGTTTTTATCCTATTATTATAACATATTTTTTTCAAAAGCACAATGGTTTTTATAAAATCTCTTTACTTTCATATAAAAAAGCATTGATTTCATTCCCCAAAAGAAGGGAAAAGGACACAAGATACAACCAAAGAAGAAGAACAACAAAACCGCCCAGTGTCCCGTAAACAAGGGTATAATTCCCAAAATTATTGATATAAATTTCAAATCCCACCGTACAGATAATCCATAACAGGGTTGCAATGATGGCACCGGGAAGGACTTCCTTAAATTTTAATCGAATACGGGGAACAAGTGCATACATTGTCGAAAGAGCCAGTACAAACACCACAAACATTCCCCAAATTCTCATCTGACTCAACCAAAACATCACCCTGCTATGCCCTATAAACTGTAAAATAAACCGATTGCTTAACAAAATTACCGTAAGAGAAAATGCAACAAACAAAATCAAGGACAGGGTAATTCCAAAGGAAATCAGATAAATAATGAGAAAGTGTCTCTTCTCCGTAGAATACGCTTGATTTAAACTTTTGTATATCGCTTTTGAACCACGGGTTGCAATCCAGAGGGTGGTAATAAAACCAATCGAAAACATGCCCCCCCGAAGCCCTGAAAAAATCTCCATATTTTCATTCACCAGCCGAAAGGCAGGCTCGGGAACAACAGACTGGAGCGAATCCATTAAAAGCTCCACGCCGGCAGGGAAATAATCAAGCAAGGACACCACCGCAATAATCAACGGAAAAAAGGACAGCAGTAAATAAAAGGAAAGTTGCGCCGCAACATTCCAAAGCTCGTTATCCCGCACTCGTTTTATAAACTGCCAAAGCATAATACCCCTCCTTCTTCTCTATTATACTACAAAAAACAAGGAAAAAAAAGAAAAATTTTTTATTCTGTTAAAAAATCCAAAAAAGGATTGCATTTAACGAAAAAATATAATATAATAGTAAAAGATAAAGTTGTTTGATAAACGGTACAAAAACAAAGGAGAGAAAACAGTTATGGCAGCAAAATACAGTAATGTTATGCTTAAATTAAGCGGCGAAGCCTTGGCGGGAGCAAACAAAACGGGCTTGAATTTTGACATTTTAAACACCATTGCAGTACAAATCAAAAAAGCAGTAGAGATGGGCGTTAAGGTGTCCATTGTTGTAGGCGGCGGTAATTTCTGGAGAGGCAGAAGCGGCGGCCAGATGGACAGAACAAGAGCTGACCACATGGGAATGCTTGCAACAGTCATCAACGCATTGGCAATGGCAGACGCTTTAGAAGCAAACGGTGTTCCCACCAGAGTACAGACAGGGATTGAAATGCGTCAGATTGCGGAGCCTTATATCAGAGGAAAGGCTGTCCGTCACTTAGAGAAAAACAGAGTTGTCATATTTGCCTGCGGAACAGGAAATCCCTATTTTACCACCGATACAGCAGCGGCTCTTCGTGCGGCGGAAATGGGCGTTGAAGTCATTTTACTGGCAAAGAATGTGGATGGCGTTTATGACAGCGACCCCAATAAAAACCCCAATGCAAAAAAATATGACCATATTTCCTTTATGGAAGTATTGAATCAGG
>JAZURC010000069.1:0-9130 GCA_045606005.1 Clostridia bacterium | reverse complement strand
GACATGGCTACGATCCGACTTCCTTTTTGATTGTCTTGTGAAGTGATGTTTCAAGCTCTTTTGAATAGCTATCGCCATCCACAAGGATATTCTGAAGGTTCCAAACTCTTTCAAGGAACTTATAACAACCCTTCACGCCGTTCATTGACCAGGGTGTTGCCTGATCAAAAGCACCGATGAACATTTCATAAAGACGGAAGGTATCTGCACCAAATTCGTTTACAATATCATCAGGATTTACCACATTTCCTCTGGATTTGGACATTTTTTCATTATTTTCACCCAGAATCATTCCGTGAGAGGTTCTCTTCTGATAGGGTTCTTTTGTGGGAACCACACCGATATCGTACAGGAACTTGTGCCAGAAACGGGAGTACAGCAAATGGAGGGTTGTATGCTCCATACCGCCGTTATACCAATCAACAGGCAGCCAGTAGTTAAGTAATTCCTTGGATGCTAAGGCATCACTGTTTGTGGGGTCAATGTAACGCAGGAAATACCAGGAAGAACCTGCCCATTGGGGCATGGTATCCGTTTCTCTTACTGCTGCTTTTCCGCACTTGGGACAGGTGGTATTGTACCAGGAGGGAACCTTCGCCAGAGGAGACTGACCGTCATTCGTCATCTCATAATCTTCAATTTCAGGAAGCATTAAAGGAAGCTCGCTTTCGGGAATGGCAACCCATCCGCAATCGGGACAGTTGACCAGGGGAATGGGTTCGCCCCAGTAACGCTGACGGGAGAATACCCAGTCACGAAGCTTATAATTCACCTTTTTCTTGCCAAGTCCCGTTTTTTCCAGATGTTCAATCATGGTACGGATAGCTTCCTTAACTTCCAATCCGTCCAAAAATCCGGAATTTACCATTTTACCCGAGGCAACATCGGTGTAGGCTTGCTTTTGAACATCTTCTCCGCCTGCCACAACTTCAATAATCGGCAGATTGAACTTCTTTGCAAAATCCCAGTCACGGCTGTCGTGAGCGGGAACTGCCATAATGGCACCGGTGCCGTAGGTCATCAATACATAATCGGAAATCCAAACAGGAATTTCTTTTCCCGTTACAGGATTGATAGCAGAAATGCCTTCTAAGGGCACACCTGTCTTATCTTTTGCAAGCTCGGTCCGTTCAAATTCGGATTTGTGTGCTGCTTCCTGTTTGTAATTTTCCACTGCGTCGTAATTGGTAATGGAAGCTTTCATTTCTTCTACAAAGGGATGCTCAGGGGAGAGCACCATATAGGTAGCGCCAAACAGGGTGTCGCACCGGGTGGTGTACACCGTTACTGTTTTGTTTCCCGGCTGAAGGGTAAAGTCGACTTCCGCACCCTCAGAACGGCCAATCCAGTTTTTTTGTTGTATTTTTACTTTTTCAATAAAGTTGACATCTTCTAAGTCATCAATCAAACGCTGCGCATATTCGGTAATTTTCAGCATCCATTGGCTCTTTTGCTTTTGTACCACTTCACCGCCGCAACGTTCGCAAACGCCATTTACCACTTCTTCGTTTGCCAAGCCTACCTTACAGCTGGTACACCAGTTAATGGGCATTTCCTGTTTGTATGCCAAGCCCTTTTTGAACAGCTGCAAGAAAATCCATTGTGTCCATTTGTAGTAGTTAGGGTCGGTGGTGTTTACCTCTCTGTCCCAGTCAAAGGCAAAGCCCAACGACTTTAACTGACGGCGGAAATTATCCACATTCTCTGCGGTTACCTTTTTGGGATGTACATGGTTTTTGATGGCAAAGTTTTCTGCAGGCAGACCAAATGCGTCAAACCCCATGGGATAGAGTACATTATATCCTTCCATTCTCCGCTTTCTGGTGACAATGTCCAAAGCGGTATAGCTTCTGGGATGCCCTACATGCAAGCCGTGAGCGGAGGGGTAGGGGAATTCAACCAATCCGTAAAATTTCGGTTTGGATGTGTCGTTGGTTGCTTTGAAAATTCCCGCATCCTCCCATTTCTTTTGCCATTTTGCTTCAAAATCAGCTGGTTTATATTCTTTAGCCATTTTGATTTCCTCCTTCTTCTTGGGTTAAAATTTCTGTTATATCAACACGGGTTGCATCTGCCCACAGATGTTCCAGACTGTAAAATCCGCGGGACTCTGTATTGAAGATATGCAGTACCACGTCGCCATAGTCCTGTAAAATCCAGATTGCGGTCTGATATCCTTCCTGATGATGAGGGGTAATGCTGTATTTTGCCGCTGCTTCTTCCACCGCATCTGCCAATGCTTTGATTTGGGTGGTGGAATTTCCTGTTGCAATCACAAAATAATCTCCGATATCGGACACTCCCTCCATAGAAAGAACCTGAATATCGCTTGCTTTTTTACTGTCCAGCGCCTTAACAATCAGCGCCATGAAATCTTTGGAATTCATTCCATTTCTCCTTTCAGATATTCAACGGCAGATAAGGTGTCGGGATGAATGGGCTTTCCGGATTCCTGTAAATGGGTAAGCCCCCGTTCCATGGACATGAGAACCCCTTTATCCAAGTCGATTTCAGACCATGCTCGGATTTCTTCCAAGCCGGGATAATAGTCTCGGTTTGGCTCGATACAATCTGCCAGATAGATTATTTTCATTAAAAGAGTCATATGGGCGCATCCGGTGGTATGATACCGAATGGCGGATAAAATTTCGTTATCATCAATTCCCAATTCGTAAAAGGCAACTGCCTCTGCTGTAACACTGTGCAAAAGAGCAGTGCTCTCTCTTTGCAGGGCATCGGGAGTGATGTGATATTGCCTGCATTGGGCAAGCTGTTCCTCCAAGGGGATTTGCTTGGTAACATCGTGAAGAAGTGCCGCCATTGCTGCCTTTTCCTCATCTGCACCGAACCGCTTTGCCAGCCTTACCGCCTCATCACGTACACCAAAGGTATGAACACGGCGATGTTCTCTTAAACGGCCCTTTACCAACTGTTCAGCCTGTGTCGTTGTGATAGTGGGAGGGTAAAGGTTGTGTGTTTTGATATAGTTCTCCACACCTTCGGGAACAAGTCCTGTAATCGGCATTTCAGTTCTGATTCTGTTTCGTATTTCAGTAGAAGAAATGTCTACCTGTTGTTTCCCTATAATATAACAATCGGGAAATACGGCTTCTGCTTTTTTTCTGTCAAATCCGGGGCGGGACAGGACTGCTATTTTTGCCAGCTCCAAAATCCGTTCCGGATGGTACCAGGAGAAAAAGGGCTGAATGTTATCCGCACCGATGACCCAGATGAGTTCCGCTTCATTCCCGTACTCTTTTCGGAAATGTTCCAAAGTATAAACCGTATAAGACGGTTCCTTTTTAGCAATTTCATAATCGCTGACGGTAACATCGGGAAAAGAACTTAATGCCATACGAAGCATCTCCAATCTGTGATGGCCGTCGCTGATTCGCCGTCCTTTTTTATGAGGCGGGTTACCGCAGGGAATGACAATCAGTTCATCAGGACAAAGCTCGGAAAGAATCTGTTCCATCACCGCAATATGGCCCGAATGGATGGGGTCGAACACTCCACCGTACAAGGCGATTCGTTTCATCGCCGACTCAATCCTTTCTGTTTCACCTTTTGATTTTTCTCCTGAAGGGTTTTTTTATAGGCAGGCTTTACTTTTGGCTTGGATTCACCGGGAAGAATAATTTTCTTGTGCTCACGGGAACGCTTGTAAAGCACTACCTTGTTTCCAATGACCTGTACCGGATTGGCACCCACTCCTTCGCATAATTCCTGACATACTTCTGCCGCTGTCATGTCCGAGTTTGGAAGCACCTTGATTTTAATCAGCTCTCTTGCTTCCAGTGCATCAAAAATTTGCTTTCGAAAGGTTGAACCGATGCCTCCCTTTCCAACTTGAAATATGGGGTCCAGCCCGTTTGCCAATTCTCTTAAATAGGCTCTTTGTTTACTTGTAATCATGTTACCTCTCCAATTTTCATAACTTTCCTATATCTACTTATTATAATATAAATCATGGTCTGAAGTCAAGAGTTTTACACCTGTTTTCTGTAAAATTCAGAAAAAAATGGATTTTTTTCTTTTTTTGAAAAAAAGTATTGCATTTTGGAATTGTTTGTGTTATAATAGGTGAAGAAATTATGAAAACAGTATGCTTAAATGGAGGTATGCTGTTTTTGGTGAGAAAGAGGTGAATTCCATTGAAACAGGGAATACATCCCGACTATGCAGCTACTACCATTACCTGTGCTTGCGGCGAGGTGATTGAAACCGGCTCTACAAAAGAAAACATTCGTGTTGAAATTTGTTCCAAGTGCCATCCCTTCTTTACCGGTAAGCAGAAGTTGGTTGATACCGGCGGCAGAGTTGATAAATTCAGAAAGAAGTACAATTTAACCGAACAGAAATAGTTTGCATTTAAAATAGATTGCAAATCCAAAGCCGCCTTTGTATGAGTCAGGGCGGTTTGTTCGCGTATGTGGAAAAAATTACCGAAGGGAGGAGTTGACCGTTACCATGAAAAAAATTCTTATTTTGTTTTTATGTTTACTGCTGTGTCCTGTCTATGTGTTTGCACAGGAAGTACCGGATGAAGTGAGATTGTATGTAGCACCGAATGGGAATGACCAGTATCCCGGTTCTGAAAATTTGCCCTTTGCCACCCTGGAAAAAGCGGTAAAAACAGTTCGTTTGTTAGAGGAAAAGGCGGTCGTTACTCTTCGACAAGGAACTTATGAGGGCGGTTTGTTTTTGAATGAAAAGGATACGGAAGTTGTATACCGTGCTTATCCGGGGGAACAAGTCATCATTCAGGCTGAAAGCGGGAAACATACTGCGTCTTTTCAAAATTGCGGTACCGTTACAGTCCAAGGAATTTCCTTTATCGGAGGAACCGGTGTTATCATTTCTCAATGTACCGGTGTGCAGATTTTTGACTGTACTTTTTCTGATATGACAGAGGGAGTACAGATAAACGGAAATGCAAGAATGGAAGGCAACACGCTGACGGATATGAAAGGAACCGCCTTGAAAGCAACCTCAGGCAACCGACAGAGCTTAGAACAGGGAACCTGTATTATTGTAAATAATTTTATTTCCCGTTTTGCTCTTTCGGACAGCACAAAAGCCGGTGTCATTCTGGATGGGGTAGGAATTGCCTTTTCAAACAATACGCTTTCGGAAGGGCAGGGCAGAGGAATCAATGTGTTTGGAAATCAGCATTTGATTCAAAATAACCGTATTGAAAAAATAGCGGGTGATGCAGCAATCGGATTGGACGGAAATGTGACTGCTCGCGGAACAATCATAGAGAATAACCTGATTGCAGATTGCCCGGAGACAGGCATTCTTTTAGAGGATTTTTCATCCGAAATAACTGTAAAAAACAACTTTTTCTGCCGATTAAAAGAAGGCGTACGGATGCTGGGCGGAAGGAACAATGAGTTTTGTGACAATGTAAGTATTGATTGTGAAAATTCTCTGGTGTTGGAAATTTTGGAGTTTCCTCATTTTGTCAAAAAAAAGGTTCAGGCAGATTTGAAGCAGGTGCCTTACGACGAGGGAATCTGGTCAAGCATTTATCCTGCTCTTTCTTCTTTTTTAAAGGATTCACCTGCAATTCCTAAGGATAATACAGTTGTCGGCAATATGGTATTCGGAACAAAAGAAACGGAAGCCAAAGAAAAGATAAAGGCAAACGGTACCTTTGAGAAGGATGTTATCCTGACCGACGAGTCTGTTTTTGCAGATTATGAAGGGGACGATTTTTCTATGGAAAAATGGGATTGCTCGTCCGTTGGCAGAAGGAATCTGCAAGAATTTTTAGAGGAAAATGTGGTACTGATGCTGGAATCTCCACAGGCGGTCAAGCATGGAAGGATGACCTTTATTGATTCTGTCAATCATCAGGTTATGCCTGTTTTAGAGCAAGACAGAACATTGGTTCCCGTTCGTTTTATTGCGGAAAGCATGGGTGCTGAAGTAAGATGGGAGGCAGAAACCGGAAAAGTTACCATTTATCAGGAGGATTCTGTGATTTCACTTAAAATCGGCAGTCCTGTGATTACGGTGAACGGAGAAGAAAAAATATTGGACATTCCTGCAAAAACGAAGAATGACAGAACCATGATTCCCCTTCGTGCAGTTGCGGAGAATCTTGGACTTTCCGTTACATGGGAAGCATCAGGCATTATTATAATAGGAAATAATCCTGTTAATGCAGAGGATGAATTGTTGGTAAGCTCTCTTCGTCGGCTTATTTCTGTAAATTAACAAAATAATTTTAAAAAAAGCTTGCATTTTATGTGAAAGTGTGGTATAATAAGATAGACTTAAAAGATAGGATAACGTAATGAGTGGGTGTGAATCCACTCATTCTTATTTATGTCAGGAAAAAGAAGGTGAAACTGTGTCAAAAATTGAAAACATGATTTGGGAGGTTGCCAAGCCCATTGCCGAGGATGCAGGGTGTTCTTTGTACGATGTGGAATTTGTCAAGGAAGGCACCAACTGGTTTTTAAGAGTCACGATTGACAAGCCGGGAGGCGTCAGTACGGATGATTGCGAAAGTGTCAGCCGTCCGCTTTCCGATTGGCTGGATGAAAAAGACCCAATCACCCAAAGCTATTATCTGGAGGTGTCCTCACCGGGAATTGACCGGAAGCTGACAAGGCCTGAGCATTACGCGGATAATTTGGGGAAATTGGTAACCGTACGGTTGTTTACGGCGATTGACGGACAGCGTCAGCTGGAAGGAATTTTGAAAGAGTATCAGAACGGAACAATAGTTCTTGAAACCAATGAATCAACAATAACCCTGGAAAAGGCAAAGGTAGTAGACGTTCGCCTTGCCTGGCAGGAAAATGAATAAGGAGGATAAAAATGAACGCGGAATTTATTATGGCCTTAGAGGCAATCGCAAAGGAAAAAAACATTGATAAGGATGTTCTTTTAGAAGCGGTTGAAGTAGCTTTGGTCACAGCATTTAAGAAGGATTACGGTGCGAATCAACAGGTGCGTGCGGAAATCAACAGGGAAACGGGTGCTTATCGTTTGTTGGTAAGTAAGGAAGTTGTGGATGAGGTCATTAGCCCTCAAACAGAGATTTCTCTGGAGGATGCACGGAAGTACAGTGAAAAGTATGAGATTGGAGATATTGCAGAATATGATGCAACTCCCGCCTCTTACGGAAGAATTGCGGCACAGACTGCAAAACAGGTGGTTGTACAGAGAATTCGTGAAGCAGAGCGGGATCAAATCTTTTCCAGATTTTCTCATCTTGAGCACGAACTGGTAAGCGGTGTGGTAAGAAGAACAGAAAAGAAAAATGTGATTGTGGAAATTGACCAGTTTGAAACCGTTATTACACCTGATGAACAGGTCCCCGGTGAAACCTACCAGCCCGGTGAACGGATTAAGCTGTATGTGGCAGAAGTGAAAAAGACCACAAAGGGACCGAGAGTGGTTGTCAGCCGTTCAAGAGCAGGCCTTGTAAAACGCCTTTTTGAGGCAGAGGTGCCTGAGGTTCGTGACGGCATTGTAGAAATTAAGAGCATTTCCCGTGACGCCGGTTCCAGAACCAAAATGGCAGTCTGGTCGTCGAATGAATCTGTTGACCCCATCGGTGCTTGTGTGGGAAATCACGGTGCCCGTGTACAGGCGGGTATGGATGAATTAAAGGGTGAAAAAATCGATATTATCAAATATAGCGATGATCCTGTGGAGTACATCAAGGAAAGCTTGAATCCTGCTAAAGTGATTTCTGTGGAAGTGAACGAGGAAGAAAAATCCTGTCATGTTGTTGTTCCGGAATTCCAGCTTTCTCTGGCAATCGGCAAAAAAGGTCAGAACGCTTGTCTGGCAGCAAAATTGACAGGCTGGAAGATTGACATTCAGAGTCAGCCCGATGAAGAAGGAACTCAAGGCTAAAGGGCGGTGAGTAAATGAAAAAGAGTCAGCCGGAACGGATGTGTGTTGGTTGCGGTCAGCACAGACCAAAGATGGAATTGATTCGAGTGGTTTGCCAAAAGGACGGAACTGTTTTTATTGACCGTACCGGAAAAGCGGCAGGCAGAGGCGCTTATCTTTGCCCCGATACCGCGTGTCTTCAAAAGGCACAAAGAGGAGGCAGACTGCAAAAAGCGTTTTCGATGAATCTGTCTGAAGAATTGTATCAGAAACTGGCAGGTGAAATCTGAAAATGAATCAGGATGAAGTGTTGTCCGTGTTAGGCTTAGCCTATCGGGCAAAAAAAATAGTGATGGGATTTGACCCTATTTCTCATCAGGCAAGACAGGGAGCAATTCACCTGATTATTCTTGCGGAGGATTGTTCTGAAGGGACCAAAAAAGCCTATCGGAACAAGTGCCGATTTTATCACATACCCTGTGAGGAATACGGCACAAGGGAAACCATCGGAAAAAGTGTGGGAAAGCGTCAAATTTCCGCTTTGGCGGTATGCGACGAAGGATTTGCCACACTGGTGTATAAAAAATTGCGGGGGTGAAGTTTTATGGCAATAAGACCAAGAGTGCATGAAATCAGTAAAGGGTTTGGAGTCCCCAGTAAGGAAATTCTTACCTTAATGGAAGGGTTTGGAATTACCTTAAAAAACCATATGGCTATTTTAGAAGAAAAAGAATTGGATATGATTTTGGATTACTATACCCAGAAAAACGAAACCGCTGACTTAAGTCAGGTATTCAAATCCAAGGAAGAAGAACCAAAAACAACAAATAAAGAGGAAAAGAAAGAGAATACGGAAGAAACAACACAGGAAACGAAGCCTCAGAAAGAGAAAAAACAGGAAAAGACGGTTCGTTACGTTGATACCCGTTCTTCCAATGTTGATTTGGAACGTCTTGATACGGAAAAGATTGAAAAGCTGGTATCTGACGATAAGCTGATTGATCAGGCACCTACGAAACAGAAAATTAAAAAAGGAAATAAAAATAAGCAACAGAAAAATCAGCCCATGAAAAAAGAATTGGAGCAGCCTGTAAAAGAAAAGGCACCCAAAAAGGAAGAACCTAAAGTAGTGGCAATTCCCGAAACGATTGGTGTTGGTGAATTTGCTGAGCGGATTGGCGTGTCCGGAGTGGAAGTGGTGAAAAAACTATTTTTGCTCGGTGTTATGGCATCCGTCAGCGAAATCATTGATTATGATACTGCATCTCTG
>JAZURC010000068.1:0-2669 GCA_045606005.1 Clostridia bacterium | reverse complement strand
ATCATTACTTTCATATTTGCCTCCAAAATTAGGTGAGTGCACATAAGACCGTCGGCGATTTAGCCGATGGTTTTATTTTATAAAGCTCTCCATTGCTTTGGTGAGATTTTCGATGGCTTCGATGTCCTTTTCTTCGATTGCATCCGGAATTTTAGAATTTTTATTGGCGAACACATTGCAGACGGCACCGTCAGCCAGTCTTAAATGACAGTTTTGCAACAGGACGGTGCTTTCACTGTACAGTAAAATGATTTTTGTAATATCCCAGATTGCCTATCCTGTTTTTTGATTTATTTTCGGAATTAAAATTGCCTGACCTATTTCCTGTGCTTTGTCCACGGCTGCCTGAATCATATCACTGTCGCAGGGGAGATGTGCAAAATTGTTTACATTAAGATACATAATTGTCCTCCTAGATTAACTTGTATGCACAAGGTATTATGCCATAAAAAGAAAAGAATGTCAATAAAAAAGGACTGCAACAAAATCGTTTTGTTGCAGTCTTATCTGTTTTTATTCTTATTCTCCTTTTGGTTGTTCCGGTGCGTTTGCCTGCTTTGCTGCTTCCAACGCTTCCACAGGGTAGGGAACGTAAATAGGTTGCAGTTTTAAATATTCAGGCTGATACACTTCATCGGGATGCTCTTTTACAAATTGAACTGCTTTTTGAATTTCATCGTAAAATGCAGCTTGAAGCAATCCAACAAACAGGGGTGCAAACAACACCAAAAGCAATACAGCCAAAAAGAGCAGAAATCCGAATACCATGCTGAGCACTTCAATAGCGGTAAGCATTGCCAGTATAAAGCATACAATCCAGACGGCAACACCAAATACCAGATAGGTCAGAAACATATTTCCTTTATAACCCTTTGTCAGTTTCGCAGACAGCTTTAATGCTTCTGTGGCAGAAACCTCAGGCTGAGTCATCAGGATGTAGGGTGTCATACTGTAGGACAGAGCTTTTACAATCAGGATAATGGGGCCAACGATGGGAATCAATGCCCACAAAACCAACCAGAGAAGCATCCATGCCATACCGCCTGCAACGTGCAAAAAGTTTGAAAAGCCGGCAAATAAGTCCTGAGAAGCGAACTCTTCTCTTCGATAACCTTTGACATAAATAACCGACATTGATGCCCCAAGCACCAGAGCAATGGGTACAAAAATAATAGGTAATACGGAAAAAGCAGTTGCAAGCAGGGTAAGAAGCATGCTCAATAATGAAATTCCCCACAGAACAACGGGTTTTTCTTTGATTACGTTAAACACATTCTGATAAATAAATTGAATCATTGAAAAATTGCCTCCTAAAAATAAACATCGTTTTAATTATATCTCTAGTCGTGGAAAAAGTCAAGGTTTTTTCGACAAAATATTCTGTTTTTTAAAATAATTTCCTTGAAGAAAGGACTCCTGTACAGTATTATGAATCAGAGTTTCCATATATTCATAAGAAAAGGCGGAATCAAAGGCGCAGACACCGTGAGTCGATGCAATCTCAGGACTGTATTGTTCAAAAGGGTAGATGACGAAATTGCAGTATCCCGGGTCAAAGTGGTTGATTAGGGGAGTGAATTTTCCGAAAGATACCTGCATATCTCCCTTTATCCCTGAAAATTCCACCTCCAGCATCCCCTCAAGCATGGAATTTGCCATATCCTGTGCAGAAATGAAATTTCCCAGAGAGTAGGCAATCAGCAATTCTTTGCCATCGGGGCGGGTAATGCTTTTCACAGGTTGAATCACATGAGGGTGATGACCGATAATCAAATCTACATTTTCACGGGAAAGTCTTGCCGCCAAAGCTTGTTGTTGGGGACTTGGCTCCATTTGATATTCATTGCCCCAATGCAGAGACACAATGACAAGGTCAGCCTGTGTTCTTGCTTCTCTTGCTGCCTGACAAATACGGTCCTCGTTAATCAGTCGGACAGAATAGGGACTGCCCTCGGGCAAAGACAGACCGTTTGTGCCATAGCCGTAGCCTAACCATGCAATTTTAATTCCTTTTGTTTGAGTGTACTGAATTTCCGGGTAGGTGCCATCATCAATCCCAAGAACGGTCATTTCCGGATGCTGTTTCCAAAAGGAAATGGTGTTGCCAATCCCTTCTTCGCCACGGTCAAGAATGTGGTTGGTAGCGTGGTTGACCACGTCAAAGCCCAAGGTAAGCATATCCTCGCCTAACTCCTGAGGAGAATTAAAGCAGGGATAATCGGAAAGACCGATTTGTGTTCCCCCAAGAGGAGTTTCCTGATTGTAAAAGGCAATGTCAGCATGCTTGATTTTATCTGCCACAAAGCGATACATGGGAAGAAAGTCATAGTCCCGATCAGGATTTTGTGCAGCATTTTTTGCCCCGTTAAGATAAACGGTTGAATGAATCAGGTTATCACCTGCCGCAACCAGAGAAATTGTTACTGGTGTAGGGGCGGGGACAGTTTCGTTTGTCTGTGTACATCCGCATATAAGGAAAAACAAAGAAATAATAAGCAATAATTTTTTCATATAGACTTATCCCTTCTTTACGATTGACCAATTTTTATGGTTTGCCATAATTTATTATAAATAAATTATGGCAAATTGTCAATTCCCTATTGACAAAATTAAGGAAAAATTATATGATATATAAGGATATTTTTGTCCGTGGAGGTAATTATGTACTT
>JAZURC010000067.1:0-6456 GCA_045606005.1 Clostridia bacterium | reverse complement strand
ATGCATGATTCAAAAACACCCATGAAAACTTCTATTATCGGCATGGTTTGTAACATCGGGTTAAGCATTGTATTATCCCGTGTTATGGGTTTTGGTGGTCTTGCATTGGCAACCGCTCTTTCGTCGGTCATCAATGCGATTGCTTTGTTTATTTTTATGAAACGGAAGCAAAAGCGGATTTTTGACGCTTCTGATTTATTGAATTTTGGTAAAATTTTCTTGGCAGACCTTGTGATGGCGGTAGTTGTTTGGTTACTGAATCAATTTGGAAAAGGACTGCCCTTTGCACAACTGACAATTCCTGTATTATGCGGGGGCGCAGGAGTACTTGTTTATCTCCTTACCTGCACTTTCCTTCGGGTCAAGGAACTGGAGATTGTTGTAAATTCGTTTGTGAAAAAGAAAGGAGGGCAACATGAATCAGAATAGTGTTTTTATAGGTTGGGTAAAACTCTGGCTTCAAAAGCTTTATGGAGTTTACGAAAAAAGTATCACCCATAAAATTCTTAATAAAATTTACCTGTTTTTTTCCAATGCATGGGCATCAAGCTTTATCATCGGTATCTTAGGAAAATCCTGTGGAAAAGGGAAGGGACTTTTCTGGAATGTTTTCACATGGCTCTTTTCGTTACCGCAGAAAATCGGAAGGGTTCTCCGTGTTGAAAAGCTGGTACGGGAAAGCAAAATTGTCCGTAGTGCTTACGGGTTCCTGACAGGTGTGCTGGCGCTGAATACACGTATGCTTGCCCTGTTGTTATTAGGCTTTGGCATAGGCGGTTCTGTTAGTGGACTGGTCATTCAAAAAGAATTTTCATTGTGGTTGTTGCTTCCTCTTTTGGCAGGAGTTATCCTTCGCTTTTTTAATTACGATATAACCGATTCTGCAAAACATTCAAAGATAATTGGTTTTCTGTTGGATAGCTTTGCTTTGGATTTTTCTTTTCAAGCACCTCAGAAAGCAGGGGGATTATTCCTTGGCGCTATGGTTGGATTCCTTGGAGGAATACTAAGTGGGATTCATATTTTGCTTGGTATCGCAGCCATATTTGCAGTATGTGGTTGTTTGGCTGTTGTATATCGACCATTTTTCGGAACAGTGTTATGCATTATCTTAGCACCCTTTGTTCCCACTATGGTTTTAGCAGCATTGGTGATATTTACCTTCTTTTCATTGGTGCTTTACAGTATGACCCATGGGGATTTCAAGTGGCGTTTAGACTGGACAGGGGTTGCAATTATTGGCTTTTTGCTGATTACCTGGCTTAGTGTTTTCAGCTCCTATCACAGATCCAACAGTATCATGGTCGGCGCGATTACATCAGTATTTGTTTTCTTTTATTTTTGCGTAATCAATACTGTGACCAAAACAAAGAAAGCCTCAATATTATTCAAGTTATTTGTTATTTCCGGATGCATTGTAGCAATCTACGGAATTTTACAGTATGTCATGGGTTGGGGGACCAACGTGGTTAATGCATGGCTTGATGAGGAAATGTTTGAGGATACCAAGTTTCGTGTATATTCTACTTTAGAAAACCCCAATGTGTTGGGAGAATATTTGTTGCTGATTGCTTTTGTATGTGGTGGATTGATTTGTGCCGTCAAGAAGGAATGGCAAAAGATTGTATATACAGGCATTCTTGCGGCGGTGATGGTTTGTCTTGTTTTAACTCAGTCAAGAGGCTGTTGGCTTGGTTTTATGGTTGGTTTTGCTATGTTTATTACCTTTACCAACGGTCGGCTATGGGGTTTTTTGCCACTGTGTCTTGCGGCATTGCCCTTTGTCCTTCCTCAAAGCATTATTGACCGTTTTGCAAGTATTGGAAATTTGGAGGATTCCTCCTCATCATATCGTGTGTTTATCTGGCTTGGAACATTACAAATGCTGAAGGATTTCTGGATAAGCGGTGTGGGAATGGGAGAACAGGCATATAACAGTGTATATCCCTTTTATTCTTATAATGCCATTGTAGCACCTCATTCTCATAATCTTTATTTACAGCTTTTGGTTCATTCGGGGATTCCTGCTTTGATTCTATTTATTGGAATTGTGTGGATCACCGCACGCTTGCTTGTCATGAATTACCGTGCAAACGGAAAACGATCTGAAACAGGATTCCTGTCAGCCGCAATCGGTTGCGGAATCGCAGCATTTTTATTTCAGGGAATCTTTGATTATGTATTCTACAATTACCGCGTCATGATGATTTTCTGGGCAGTCATGGGAATGGCGGTTTCCTTATATCATACAGGAAAGGAGAATTCTTGTGATTAAAGTATTTCAGGTATCGAGCGATACGAATATAGGCGGTGCAGGGAAATGTATTCTTACATTTTTAGAGCATTATGATCGTGAAAAATTTGATATGACAGTGGTTCTTCCAAAAAACAGCTTACTTCGTGAGCCCATAGAGAAATTAGGGGTTCGGCTTATAGAAGCGGACGGAATTAACGAGCGTTCTCTGGGACGGAAAGGAATTTCATCTTTAAAAAAGATTTTTAAAGATGAAAAACCTCAGATTGTTCATACCCACGCCAGTATGTCTGCCCGTGTTGCAGCGAAGCTGTGCGGAGGATGCAAAATTGTATATACCCGTCACAGTGTATTTGAACCCTCTCCGAAAATTTCAAAAGGATTGGGAAAAATAATGAACGGAGCGGTAAATTCCTTTTTGGCAGACAGGATTATTGCTGTGGCTGAAGCGGCAAAAAAGAACCTGACAGATTGCGGTGTTCCTGATAAAAAAATTCAAGTCATTCTCAATGGAATTAAGCCTGTTGAACCAATCAGCGAAGCTGAAAAGGATGAGGTTCGCAAACAATATGGAGTGAAGCAGAACCAAAAGGTAATTTCAATCTTAGCAAGATTAAATCCCGTAAAAGGGCATAGTGATTTAATTGATGCAATGGAGCTTGTCATAAAGCAAGGATTTTCTCCGATGCTTTTAATTGCAGGGGTTGGGGAATGTGAGGATGCCCTCAAAAAACAAATTAAAGAAAAAGGGTTAGAGGAAAATATTAAGCTAACCGGTTTTGTGGAAAATGTTCGGGGGATTGTGAATATTACTGACATTTCAGCAAACGCATCCTTTGGAACGGAGGCAACAAGCATAGCACTGTTAGAAGGCATGTGCTTGGGAAAACCTGCTGTAGTCAGTGATTTTGGCGGTAATCCCGGAGTGATTTTCCATGAACAGAACGGTTTGCTGTTCCCTGCAAGAAATGTTCAGGCTATGGCGGATTGCTTTATCCGGTTGTTATCCGACAACGAAGCGTTTGAGGTCATGAGCCAAAATGCAAAAAAAATATTTGCAGAAACCTTTACAGCAGAACGGTACACTGAAGAAATACAACAGGTTTATCTGGATTTGATAGGAGGAGAACAATGAAAAAATTTAACTTTTTAGATGTATTGATTGTGATGGCAGTCATTGTGATTGCTTTTGTGGGAGTGAAAATGCTTCGAGGGGCTTCCGGTGCTGAACAGGCAACGCAAGTTTCCAAGGTGATTTATACCGTAGAACAGGCTGATGCAACCTTGGAACAGGTTGAGGCTGTGAAGATAGGAGACCGTGTCAATGTCGGGGTAAACGGGGTTGACAGCAGTACTGTATTAGATGTTCAGTATTCTCCTGCTGAAAAAGTGGAATTTGATTCTTTGACAGGAGTCTATAAAAAGGTTAAAATTCCGGAAAGATACGCACTGCAGGTCACCTGTGAGGCGGACGCAACTGTTACGGATATGTCCATTTCTGCAGGAAACACACCGGTAAGAGTCGGTGCAGAGTTTGCCCTTAAAGGAAGAGGATATGCGGTAATCGGATATGTCATTAAAAGTGAATTATCGGAGGTGGCACAATGAAAAAAATTAATTTTGCTGATGGTATCATTATACTGTTAATTCTGATTTGTATTGCAGGAATTGCCATCCGTTTTTCCGGAACAAATGATTTGTCTGCTACCAAAATAGAGTATCAGATTGAATTAAAAGGTGTTCGGGATTATTCTGTAGCATCTTTAGAGAAAAAAGGAGATGTATTTGACCCGAAATTAAAAAAATCAATGGGAACTATTGTGGATGTGGCAGTAACAGGTGCAATGGGTGAAGAAGAAATGGCAAACGGGACCAATGTCATTTCACCCATGCCGGAACGGTATGATGTTGTTTTGACCATTCAAACAGAGGGCTCCGTGGGAGAATCATCTTATTATTCCTCTGCGAGCAACGAGCTTTGCATTGGAAAAACTTATGAATTATACACCAAGTGGAGTTCTTGCTACGGAACCATTCGCAAGGTGACTGTATTGGAATAGGGGAAATGAAATGGATTTTTACGAGCAGATTATAAAACAAAAAAAGAACAGTAAGGATTATTTGGTCATTGCACTTACGGTAGTGATCGGATTGATTTTTATTGCATTTGCACATTCGATCATTTCCTTCTTTTTACCTCTCTGGATTTTTATTTCCTGTTGGTTCGGATATTTTATTATTTCGGGCAGGTGTTTGGAATATGAATATTCTATTACCAATCATGTGATGGATATTGACAGAATTGCGGGAAAACGCAGAAGAAGAAAAATGATTATCATTGATTTGAAGGAAATTCAAGGTTATGGTATTTGTGGAGATGAGGGCTATCAGCACGCTGTCAGGAAAGGCATACAAGTGCTTGATTTTTCATCCCGTTCAAAGAACGGAGCAAAAAAATATTGTATTGTTCCTCGTCCCAAGGCTACTTATGTAGTAGTCATTGAGCCAAATGAAACAATGCTTGAATGTATGGAAAAATATATCGTATAAAGGTGGTCAGGGTATGAACGTTATGGATTGCGACCGGATCAAGCAAAAAGACACCATGGCAATGTTGGGTTACCATATACCCGGTGTGTTGCTTATGGAGCATGCAGCATTAAAAGTGCTGGAAGAAATGGAACATCGTGATTTATTATCCAAAACTATTCTTGTAATATGCGGAACCGGTAACAATGGGGGAGACGGATATGCCCTTGCAAGATTGTTGCACCAAAGAAAAGCAAAGGTTTCAGTTTTGAATTTATTTGATATGCCTCCGAAAACTGCAGATGCACTGACTTTTTTTCAAATGGTTCAAAAATTGGGTGTACCCTTTGGAGCATCAGCGGATATTGAAAATGCCGATGTGATTGTAGATGCAATGTTTGGAATCGGCATGAAACGGGAATTGAATGAGTTTTGCTGTGAAATCATAAATAAAATCAATCATTCAAAAGCAGTTAAAGTATGTATCGATTTGCCAAGCGGAATGGATGGAGATGAAACCTATCAGAAAAATCCTATGGTTTGTGCCGATGTTACCGTAACCTTCACCGCGTATAAAGCGGGGCTTATCTTTTATCCCTCTGCCTACTCAGCAGGAGAGGTGGTTCTTGCAGATATTGGAATTCCCGAAGGATTAGGGGATGACAGGACTTGTGTGATTGATAAGAAATGGGTGAAATCTCATCTGCCTGCAAGAGATGTTGCAGGGCATAAAAATTCCTTTGGCTCTTTATTGGTTGCAGGAGGCAGTGTTGGGATGACGGGAGCACCTGTTTTGTGTTCTCAGTCAGCTTTGGTAAGCGGTTGTGGGCTTGTGACAGCGGCGGTGCCTAAATCACTTCATGACATTATGGAACAAAAGCTTACCGAAGTTATGACCATTCCTTTGGAGGACAGACATCGTGGGTGTTTTGACCAGGAGGGGAGAGACCGCTTTTTAGAGCGTGTTAAGAGTGCTGATGCAGTCGTATTTGGTCCGGGTGCAGGAACAGAGAGCGGAACAGAATCCCTGCTTCACAGCTTACTGCAAACCGACAAAAAGGTTGTCATTGATGCAGACGGATTGAATGTATTGGCAAAACATATGGATTGGCTGACGGATAAAAGGAATGATGGTTGTATTTTAACGCCTCATCCCGGTGAAATGAGCAGACTTTCCGGTGTATCTGTGGCAGAAATTGAGGAAAATAGAATTGAGTTCGCACGGAATTTTGCCCAAAAATATCGTGTTGTTTTGATTTTAAAGGGAGCAAGAACGGTGGTTGCGGCACCTGACGGACGCGTATTTGTTAATTTGTTTGGTAATAGCGGAATGGCAACAGCAGGTTCCGGTGATGTTTTAGCAGGAATTGTAGGGTCGTTTCTTACCCAAGGAGCCAACGAGGTAGAGGCGGCGGTTAGTTCAGTTGCCCTTCATGCATTGGCAGGAGATTCTTTAAAAGAAACAATGGGAGAATATGGAATTACGGCTGATAATTTATGGAAACAGCTTCCTTTTACAATAAAAGAGATTTCAGAGGTGGAATAATGGTTGATCGAACATATGCAGTAGTTGATTTAGATGCGGCTGCTGCAAATATGCGTGAAATAAAGAAATGGGTAAAAGGGAATACTCAGATTATGGCTGTTGTAAAAGCAGATGCTTATGGTCATGG
>JAZURC010000066.1:0-16069 GCA_045606005.1 Clostridia bacterium | reverse complement strand
AGAACGACATGGCTACGATCCGACTTGAAAAAACAGTAAAATTTTTTCGTACAACGATTGACTCTTTTTATTGTACCATTGGTAAATATTTGTAGTAAAGACTTGCCAATGTAGCATAAGCCCCCCCTGTAAGGCGGGATGCTACTAAATTATAGGCTGCTCCTTCTTGGCCATTTTTTAAATAGGATGCAATCTGTCTTTTATCCGCCGAGGACAAACATCCCAGCACTGCATTATATGCCGCAGCTATATCTGCACCGCTTGCAACAGAAGCAATCGCCGAGGCGTAAGACAGATCAATCCCCTGACTGTAGTCCACTTCGCCGCCGCTTTGGGTGGTTTGTTCCTGATGTGATTTTGGTACTGGTTTGAAATCATATTTTAATGGAGCTTCAGATTCAGATGCAGTTTCTTGCTCAGCACCAGTTAACTCATCCAAAACCTCCTGAGGCAACTCGATTTTTTCCGGCAATTCACCGGATTCTATTTTCTCTGTTACCTTTTCTGCTACATCCATTTTATCTATTGCAACCCTACCCAACTCTACCAAGCCGCCGGAACGCAATACATAGACTGCTCCAATGATAATTGAAATAAAAACAACAAGAAGAATAATAATAATCGTCCACCATTTTCGCCTGTTTTTCTTTTCTTTCATAGTCGGTCCCTCTTTGTTTTATAAGTTATTTTATTATATCACTTTATGCTCAATTAGTCAATCTTTTTTCTTGAGATTTATCAAATAAGCGCTAAAATCCTGCGGGTCATTTAGCTCAATCCCTTGGACAGAATTGTACATTTCACCGCTCAGTTCATACTCTCCGTCAGCAATCTGAGGAAATACGGTCAGAGTCAGTTGTTTTACCAGATAAGTATATACTACAATTTTGATCTGCTCTCCTGTTTCATACTGAATCACCAAAAGCTGGTCAGTATCTGAAATCACCCTTCCGGCTGCATTTTTCCAGAAATCCCGTTCTTTTTTATACTCTGAAATCAAATCCTTCAACTGTGCTTTATAGTTCGGATCAATTTTGGTAAGGTCACAGGTCAATCCCGGGATTCCTCCTGTCAAAAACCCTCTCAGATACTCAGGGGTGACGCTGATGACAGAAGTCCAGGTTGCGTTATTGGTTGCTAATGTACGAACGGTTTTATCCTCCGTGCCGTATTCGGCAACAAAGCCGTCTGCACTGACCAATGCTGCCCATTTTTCCACTCCGCAGGGAGGCAGACGGTGCAAGGTATCCTTATAAATACGAAGTCCGTCATACAGGCTTTGATTGTCTGTAAACCAGAAGCTGTCAAAATATTTCATTTGTTCCAGATTCATCCGATATCCGCCGGAGGCACAATTTTCCAGATAAATATCCGGATATGCCTCTTTTAAGGCTTTGATATATTGAAGATGTCCTTGGTGATAATCATAAAACGCCTGTCCTGTTTTATCATAGGAAATGGATTCGTTGAAATCAAACTTAATCATATCAATTTGATATGTTTCGATTAAATGAAGGGTCAGGTCGGTTATGTAGTTTCTTGCCTTCTCATCTGCAAAATTCAAAAAGCAAGCATGTCCGTTATCAAAGAAGTATTCCGGATGTTCTGCCACAACGGGAACATTTTTCAAAGCGCGTTCAGGCTCCAACCAAAGACCGAATTTCATGCCTGCCTCATGAATCCAATCGGACACATCTTTCATATGTCCCTGATAACCGCCTTCCAAATTTTCTCCCCAATCCCCAATATAATCACTCCAGGTCCCGTGGCCAAACCAACCTGCGTCCAGCAAGAAATATTCACAGCCCAGTTCTGCCGCTTCTTTGATTTGCTCGCGGATACCGTCAAAGTTTACCCGGTCAAAAAAGGTAAACCATGTATTATAAAGAACAGGCATTGTTTTTCTGGGATACTCTTTACAAAAACGCCGATGAAGCTTATGGGAGTCAAAATTCAGTTTGTTTTCAAATTCATAATACCAAACTTCACACAATTCCTTTTTCTCCCCGGGTTGAAGCTTCCAATTCAATCCGTGACCGTTGGTACCAATTCCAATTACGGTATAAAGATATTTGGCACTGCTTCGTTTGGAAACGGTAATATGCCAACCGTATTTGGGCAAAACATGAAAGGCAATTCCTTTGTTTGTCTGCTTATTCCAAATTGCAAGAAAAGGGGTTGCGCTTTCATTGTCACGAATTTCGCTACACCCTGTTCTGACAGAAGTAACAAGGGGTTGCCAGCAACCGACACTTTCGTTTTGCCAGTTGTTTTGTTGGGTATAAATTTCATATTCTTCCCCCTGTAAACAAAAACGGTACTGATAATCAGAAATTACCATTTCCGTTTCAGAACAGTTCGTTACGGTGTCATATCTGGAAAACACCTCTTCTGAACAGCAAACTTTACCCTCCACGCAAAAAGATTCCCAATTTGCAACAAAGCCCTTCTCGTTCAGCTCTGTTTTGCACTCATAACCGTCGCAAACACCGAAATTACTTGTCATGGTAAAAACATCCGATATACCGCCTCTGTTTGAAAAATCATAAACTGTCATAAAGTTCCTCCTGAAAATAACATAACCCACCGTGCCGTTTTATATCGGGAAAATTTAACCTGCTTTCGCAGGTGGGTATCTGCCCATCTGCATTATAAGTCCCCTGGCCAATAATGGGGGGCATTTACGCCGCAGACGGAGCCGAGATTCCCTTATCATTTGTGTTGGTTAAATTTCGCTCCGATGTTTTACGCACACAGCAGGTCAGCTACTATGTATTGTGTTTCAAAAGTTTTATTCTTCCTCTTCTTCAATTCTGCGGGTAAATTCCGCAAAAACGGTATCCAGTTCCTCATCGTCATCCACAATCAAAAGCAAATCCTCGTTGGGATTTTCCTCATCCTGTGTCAGCTTCATGAAGACAACCTCTGTATCCTCGCTGTCATCCTCCTCTTCATAAACAGGTGTCAGAGCCAGATAGGTAGAGCCGTTCATTTCTATGGTATCCAAGTAGGCAAAGGATTGCTCCGTGCCTTCTTCATCGTACAGTACAATCAATTCTTCATCCATGGTTTGTACCTCCTACTGTTAATATTGTACCCCAAATCCGTAAATTAGTCAATAGAAATTTCTTTCCAAAAAGATTACATTTTTATGACTGAGTCCGCAGGTATGTTTCCAGAATCAGAACCGCAGAAAGAGAGTCAATCTGCTCCTTTCTCTTTTTGCCGCGGACATTGGTCTGATTCATAATCTGAGTGGCGGAAACAGTGGTCAGCCGTTCATCCCACAACACCACAGGCAACCCTGTTTTTTCTTCCAAAAGAACGGCTAATTCCTTCGTCAGCTCCCCTCTTGGTCCAATGGTGCCGTTCATATTTTTGGGAAAGCCAAGCACAATTTTTTCCACCCCGTGTTCCTGAATCAGTCCTTGCAGTTCCTTTACAAGCTTTCCGGGATTACCGCCCTTCAGGTAAGGAAGGGGCGCAGCCGTCCACCCAAGGGGATCGGAAAGAGCCAACCCCACCCTTGCATCACCGTAATCTATTCCTAATAGTCTCATTTTTTTGCTTTCACATCCAAAGCAGCAGAGGCAATATCCTTGCCTGTCATGTGATACAGTTCCAGCAATTCAGATGCTTTTCCTGAACGGCCGAATACATCCTGAACCCCGATTCGTTTCATGGGAACGGGATAGTTTTCGGACAAGGCTTCTGCAACCGCACTGCCCAGTCCGCCGATGACATTATGTTCTTCGGCAGTCACAATACAGCCTGTTTCCTTTGCCGCTTTTACAATCAATTCCGTATCCAAAGGCTTGATGGTGTGGATGTTAATCACTCTTGCGCTGACGCCCTGCTCTGCAAGCAAATCTGCCGCCTCCAGCGCTTCAAACACCATAAGACCGGTGGCAATAATGGTAACGTCGGAACCGTCACGCAGAGTCACGCCCTTGCCCAGTTCAAATTTGTAGTTCGGGTCGGAATCAAACAACTGAGGAACTGCCAGACGGCCTACTCTTAAGTAAACAGGGCCTTCATATTCGATTGCCGCTTTAACTGCCGCTCTGGTTTCTGTGGCATCAGCGGGGTTAATAATCACCATTCCGGGAAGGGAACGCATAAGCGCAATATCTTCTAAACACTGATGGCTTGCACCGTCCTCCCCAACGGTAATCCCCGCATGGCTTGCGCCGATTTTTACATTTAACTGAGGATAAGCAATGGAGTTTCTCACCTGTTCAAAGGCTCTTCCTGCCGCAAACATGGCAAAGGAGCTTGCAAATACTGTTTTTCCGCAGGCTGCCAGCCCTGCTGCTGTGGTCATCATGCTTGCTTCTGCGATTCCTGCATTGATAAAGCGTTCTGGATACTGCTTTTTGAAGGTTGCCGTGTTGGTGGATTTGGAGAGATCCGCATCCATTACGATAATGTTCGGGTCAGCACCGAATTCCGCCAAAGCATTTCCGTATGCCTGTCTGGTTGCAATTTTTTCGGACATCTTAATTTCCTCCTTCCAAGGCGGCATCCAATTCCTTCATCGCCTGTTCGTAGTCTTCCTTTTTGGGTGCAGTACCATGCCACCCTACCTGATTTTCCATAAAGGAAACCCCTTTTCCCTTGATACTCTTTGCAACAATCATAGTGGGTTTTCCCTTTACCTCTCTCGCCTCTGCCAGAGCAGACCGAATCTGGTCGTAATCGTGAGCATCAATACAAATGACATGCCAGCCAAATGCCTTGAACTTTTCATCAACGGGGTTGGGGGACATCACATCCTCTGTTTTCCCGTCAATCTGCAGACCGTTCAAATCCACAAAGGCGCAAAGATTATCAAGCTTGTAGTGAGGAGCAAACATGGCTGCCTCCCACACCTGACCTTCTTCCAGCTCGCCGTCTCCTAAAATGCTGTACACACGGTAGCTTTTGTTGTTCATCTTTGCCGCCAGTGCCATACCATTAGCGGCACAGATTCCCTGTCCTAAAGACCCTGTGGACATATCCACACCGGGCACACCCTTCATATCCGGATGACCCTGCAAATAACTGCCTGTCTTACGAAGGGTTTTGATATCTTCGACAGGGAAAAATCCCCGTTCTGCCAATGCACCGTAAAGGGCGGGTGCACAATGCCCCTTGGACAAAACGAATCGGTCCCGATCCTCCCATTTGGGATTTTTCGGATCCACATTCATTTCTTCAAAATACAACACCGCAAGAATATCGGCAATCGACAGCGAGCCCCCCGGATGACCGGATGCCGCCTGATAAACCCCCTCTACAATATGCTTGCGGATTTTGGTTGCAATCTTACTGCAATCCATAACAATACCTCCTTATTCTTGAAACCCTTCCCCTAAAACCTCCTTTGCATCAGTAATAATCACAAAGGCTTTCGGATCGGTTTGTTGTACAATATGTTTCATCAGCATGATCTCCCGTTTGGGAATCACGCAAAGTAAAACCTGTTTTCGGTTGCCGGAAAAAAGTCCGGACCCGTCAAGCGCCGTCACACCGCGCTCCATTTCATATAATACTTTTTGAGCAATCTGCCTTTGCTTGTCCGAAATAATAAACACTGCACGGGCAAGCTTGGGTCCTTCTTCCAGATAATCCACCACCTTGCCTCCCACCGCCAGTGCCACAAGAGCATAAAGCCCCAGAGAAATATCCCAAAAAAGGACAACCGACAGCAGCACGACACAAGCATCAAGCAGCATCACCAAGGTTCCTATACTGAACGCACTTCTCCGACGAAGTCCCATGGCAACTAAATCCGTCCCCCCTGTTGATGCGTCGCAGCGGAACACCAATCCCATACCGCCGCCTGCCAACAATCCTCCGTAAAGAGCGGACAAAATCCCATCCTCCGTGACGGGAGCGAGCTTGGCGGTCAGCTCCAAAAACAGGGACAACAAAACCGTTGCCAAGCCGGAACGAAGCACAAAGTCTTTTCCCAAGCGTCGATATCCGTATAAAAACAAGGGAATGTTTAACAATAGCACAAACCAGCCTGTTCCCACTCCGGTCAGATGATGAAGCACCATTGCCAGACCGCTGACTCCACCGGTTGAAATTTTACGGGGAATCAGAAACAGATTCAGTCCCAGCGCCATAACAAAAACGCCGGCGGTAATGAAACAATACTCTAAAACAGTTTTACTGTGTTTGCCCTTCAGATTCATTGCTCATCAATCCTTCTTTTATTATATCATACTTTTTCGGATTTTCAAACCTCTTTTTTATTTTTTGGTGAAATTTTTATTCAAATAGTAATATATGCAGAATATAAAATTCAATACAAAATGAAAAATGCAGAGTAATCCTTCTTTTTGAGAATCAAACATCTCTTACTTTTCACATTCTGCCATCCCTTTATTTTGAAGTTTTCTTACCCTTTCCTCCAAGGAATCCAGCCGTAGTTTCAGTTTGGTCAGCTCAATCATGCAATCATCCGAAAAGGTTTTTTGCGTTTCTTCCGGTATCTTGGCACACAAAAACAAATGAATCTGATTCTGACGGCGGCATCCGTAGGCATGTCGGGCAAGCTCTCTGCCCTCTGCTACTCTCAGATGAAACAGTTCGGGGCTGCTCCCCGTTATCATGGCAACCGGATTTTTCTCTCCCTTTTTCCAGTAAAACACCCGTCCCCGATTTTCATACAGCATCCAAAGGCTGTTTTCGTAATACAAAAGAGCGGGGGTAAACTCACCCCTTGTCACAGGAATTTTCTCCTGAATCTCCCCTTCCTTCAAAGAGGCGTAAAACAGATTGCCCTGTTCTGTGATCGCCAGATGGGCAGTTTGAGGCTGAGTAAACAAAGCGTCGGAAATCTGCCCCCTTCCCAAGGATTTCGGATGGTTCCAATTCCCGTACCGATAGCATTGAAAAAAGCTTTCCTCCCCCTGGCGGTAAATAAGATACAGACATCCTGCACTGTCCCCTCGCACTAAAAATCTTTTTTCGCTGATTTTGGCAAGAGGCTCGGGGGAGCCGTCAAGAGGCTGACACACAAGCAAATTTTCCCCCTGATGCTCCAGGACATAAAACAGGCGAAGCTCCTTTTGTCCTCCCCACAATCTTATGTTGAAAAAACAGGGTTCTTCCCGCTTGCTGTTTAACAACACCCGTCTGTGCCACTGTCCCATCCGATAACAAAAATAAAGGAGTTCCCCTTTTTTGCTCTGACAAACCAGATGCAAATCCTCACCGGAACATACATCCATTTCTTCCTCCGCCTCATCCGTCAGAAGATGCACGGTATCCGAAAATTCATTCCGATAACAAATCCCCCGTTTTTTGTCATAGAAAAATTCAAGAGTTTCACTCTTTGTTTTTACAAGATAAGTCATTTTTAATCCCCCTTTTTTCAATATATTATGAAAAGAATGGGGGAAAAATGTGCCGTCGCCTTGACAAACAGGAAAAAAATCGTTATAATAAATAAGAAGAGTTTCCTGTTGGGAACAGAAAGGGTGAAAGACAAATGACAAAAACTTTTTTTACTTCTGAATCAGTGACCGAAGGTCATCCGGATAAAGTATGCGACCAGATTTCAGACGCTGTGCTGGACGCAATTTTAGAGCAAGACCCTCAGGCACGTGTTGCCTGCGAAACCACTGCCACCACCGGTATGGTGTTGGTGATGGGCGAAATTTCCACTTCCTGTTATGCTGACATTGCCCAGATTGCAAGAAATACCATTAACGAAATTGGATACAATAACCCCTCCTGCGGGTTTGACGGGAACACCTGTGCAGTTCTTACCACCATTGACGCACAATCTCCCGATATTGCGTTGGGCGTCAACAAATCCTTGGAATCAAAAGAGGACGGCACCGAGCAGTTGGGTGCAGGGGATCAGGGAATGATGTTTGGCTTTGCCTGTGACGAAACACCTGAGCTTATGCCCTTGCCCATTTCTCTGGCTCACAAGCTCGCCTTACAGCTTTCCAAGGTTCGCAAAGACAATACCGTTGCCTATTTGCGTCCTGACGGAAAAACGCAGGTTACCATCGAATATCACGACGGCGTTCCTGCGAGAGTTGACACCATTGTTGTTTCCACTCAGCATAACCCTGATGTATCTCAGGAACAAATCCGCGAGGATATGAAACAATATGTAATTGCTCCCATTGTTCCGAAAGAATTGATGGACGAAGAAACAAAATTGTTTGTAAATCCCACAGGCAGCTTTGTTGTAGGCGGCCCTCAGGGAGATTCGGGGCTTACAGGCAGAAAGATTATTGTTGACACCTACGGCGGTTATGCCCGCCACGGTGGCGGTGCTTTCTCGGGAAAAGACCCCACAAAGGTTGACCGTTCTGCTTGCTATGCTGCCCGTTATGCGGCAAAGAATATTGTGGCGGCAGGGTTGGCAAAAAAATGTGAAATTCAGCTTGCCTACGCCATTGGTGTTGCAAAGCCTGTTTCGGTTCTGGTGGAAACCTTCGGTACCAATCAGGTGCCTATGGAAACCATTTACCGTGTCATTGAGGAAAATATGGATTTCCGTCCCTCGGCTATTATTGAACGGTTCGGGCTTCGCCGTCCTATTTATAAGCAAACGGCGGCTTACGGTCATTTTGGCCGTGCTGACCTTGATTTGCCTTGGGAAAAGGTGGATTGGGTCATTAAATAACTTTGTGGAAAAACAAGTTCTTCCACAAGTTTTAATGTAAGGGAAACACCCCTTAACAACCCCTTTATTTTGTTGTTTTAAATTTCAAGGCCATTGTATATAATTACAATGGCCAATTTGTAAAGCAAGGAGGAAATTTATTTTGCAAGCTCTGTTAAAAGAAAAAATTAAAGAATCCTTATCCTCCGTGCTGCCCATTACTGTCATAGTATTGTTACTGAGTTTTACCGTCACCCCCCTATCCAGCGGTACCATGGTGTTATTTTTGTTGGGTGCTATCCTGTTGATTGTGGGGATGGGGTTGTTTTCTCTCGGGGCAGAGCTGGCAATGATGCCCATGGGAAACGAGGCAGGCAGAAGTCTGTCAGCCCTGAAAAATTCGGGACTTATGCTGTTTCTCTGCTTTTGTATTGGTGCTGCCATTACCATTGCAGAGCCTGATTTACAGGTTCTTGCCAAGCAGGTTCCTGCGGTGCCGGATCAAATGATTATTTTCACAGTTGCGGCAGGGGTAGGATTATTTCTGGTCATTTCCATGCTTCGGGAAATGTTCGGATTTTCACTGCAAAAACTTCTTTTCATTTGTTATCCCTTGGTATTTGTGCTTTCTTTTTTTGTTCCAAAGGAATTTTTAGCAGTTGCCTTTGATTCGGGCGGTGTCACCACGGGGCCTATTACCGTTCCCTTTATTATGGCACTGGGAATCGGTATCGCATCTACTCAAAAAGACAGCTCGGAAGAAAACAATTTCGGTTTGATTGCTCTGTGCAGTATCGGTCCCATCCTTGCCATTATAATTTTAGGAATGATTATGAGCACCACTGAAATTATATATGAACCCTTTTCCATTCCTGTTGTGTTTGATTCCAGAGAGGCAGGACATCAGTTTATTGAAGGATTTCCCGAATATATTAAGGATGTGGCACTGGGACTTCTTCCCATTATGATCTTTTTTGCACTGATTCGGTTGATGTCAAAAGAACACATGAGCCGTCGCAGTAAAATTAAGGTTTTAATCGGAACGGTTTATACTTATTTTGGATTGGTGTTATTTTTAACCGGAGTAAACGTAGGGTTTATGCCCGCAGGTCATGCTTTGGGTGCACAAATCGGTGCCATGGAACAGCGTTGGCTTTTGATTCCTTTAGGCGTTATCATGGGATATTTTATCGTTGTGGCAGAGCCGGCAGTTCATGTGCTGAACAAACAGGTTGAAGAGCTGACCACCGGTGCAATCCCCCAAAAAGCAATGCTGACCAGTCTTTCTTTAGGGGTGGGGTTGTCTTTGGGGCTTGCCATGATTCGTGTTGTTTACGGCATTTCCATTTACTGGTTTTTGATTTCCGGATATGCCATTGCCTTGGTGTTAAGCTGTTTTGTCCCCAAGGTATTTACTGCCATTGCCTTTGACTCGGGCGGTGTTGCCAGCGGACCTATGACTGCAACCTTTTTACTTCCCTTTGCCATGGGTGCCTGCGAAAGTATTCCAAAGGGCAATGTACTGACCGATGCATTCGGTATCATTGCAATGGTTGCTATGACGCCCCTGATTACCATTCAGTTTTTAGGGCTTTTATATAACCGAAAATTAAAAACCGCAACGGACATCACCCCTGCGGAAATGTCTATCATTACGGATGAAATTATTGATTATGATGAGGAGGAACTGTTATGATAAACTATCCTTTGGATCGGATCAAGCTGATTATCAGTATTTTGAAGCGTGACGAAGGCAGTAAGCTGGTCAATCTGTTCCGTTCTCAGAATTTGTATTATGATTATATCACTCTGGGGCGGGGAACCGCCTCCTCTGAAGTGCTGGATTATCTGGGCTTGGAAAACAACGAAAAGGATGTTGTTGTTTCTATGGCACCCGTTTCTAAAATTCCCATGTTGCTGACCAAAGCAGCACAACAGTTTCAGTTGGAAAAACCAGGACACGGAATTATGTTTACCATCCCCCTTTCCTCCGTCAGTGCGCAAATTCCTCAGGTACTTTGCAAACCGGAAAATATGAAAGAAATCGAGGCGATTACTTTGGATAACAAAACGCAATATAAACTGATTTTAGCCATTTGCACCCGTGATAACTATGATTCTGTGATGAAGGCTGCAAAGGGCGCCGGTGCACGGGGCGGAACTCTGTTCCATGCAAGACGGGCAGGCTTTGAGGATGGAGAAAATTTCTTTGGCTTTACCATTCAGCCTGAAAAGGATGTGGTTGCGATTCTGGCAGAACGTTCTCAGTGCAAAGGAATTATGGAAGCCATTACAAAAGAGGCAGGGATCGAAACCGAGTGCCGTGCCATTGTCCTTTCCATGCCTGTGGATGAGATTATGGGGGTTTAGATTCAAAAGCCTATGCCCTGAACAGCGAAACTTAAGCTGCAAGCTACTGAGCAACTTTGTTGCGATCAGGATGAGAAACCAAGAAAACATGGGTTTGTTTTCTGCTTGGAAACAAAAAAACATAATTTTATCAACTTGTTTTCTTATTGCTTTTTAATGTCATTTATTTTATAATAACAGTAAAAAAGACAGGAAGGAAGATACCATGAGCAAAATTGAAAAAATTGATCCCAATGTAAAAGCTGCCTCATCTCAAAAAGAAGGTCTTACCTATTACAATATCAGGAACTCTCCTTTTCAGATTTACGGATTGTATCAGCCTGAAAAAGAGGGTGTTTTCAGACGAATTCCTTACGAAACGGCAACTGCTGTGAGCGAAGGTATTGCCATGATTCACACCGCCCCTACCGGCGGACGAATCAGATTTCAGACCGATTCAAAAATTGTTTCATTAAAAGCCATTTATAAGTCCTCCTGCATTATGTCCATTATGGCAATCACAGGAAGCTGTTGCTTTGATTTATATGCAGACGGACATTTTATGAATTCTTTCCGAATTGCAACAACTTCTTCCGAACCCAATATAGGTTCCTTTGACTTTTCCAACGGATATGACGGATTTATTCCTTTCCCTGATAGAAAAATGCGGGATATTATCATTCATTTCCCCTTATACAGTGAAGTATCCGATGTATGGATTGGACTTAAAGAGGATGCCACTCTCCTTCCCGGCAAGGAATATAAGCATACTCTTCCCGTTGTTTTTTACGGCTCCTCCATTACTCACGGAGGCTGTGCTTCAAGACCGGGAAATTCTTATCCTGCTCTGTTATCCCGTTGGTTGGATACGGACATTATTAACTTAGGCTTTGCCGGAAATGCGTTGGGAGAAACGGAAATGGCTCAATATATTGCCGATCTTCCCATGAGTGTTTTTGTATATGATTACGACTACAATACCCCAAATGCAGAACATCTGGAAAAAACCCATGATGCCATGTACCAAATCATTCGTGAAAAAAATCCGGACTTGCCCATTCTGATTCTTACCCGACCTGTCCGACACGCACCTGACGACAAACGGGTTTCCGTGATTCAGCAGACCTATCAGAAGGCAAAGGACAGAGGAGAGCCGGTCTATTTTATCAGCGGTCAGCAAATGTTCAATCTCATAGACCCTGAAATGTTTAACACAGACGGTGTTCATCCCAATGATTTTGGCTTTTACTGTATGGCGCAGGAGGTAAAGAAAATTTTAGAAGGGTTATTATAATTACAAAACCGTCGGAAAAACAGCGAGTTTTTCCGACGGTTTTTTATTTCCATTACAATAAAATTTCTTTATTGGTTCCGTAGAACACATCCTCTTTTCCGCTGATGAATTTACAAAATTCCTCAAATTTATCCCAACGGTTATCAATGTCAAATTCATAGCTGTGACCCCAGATGTAAAAAACCTGTGGTGTTTGTGCTTTCATTGTCAAAAACTTTTCACCAAGCTCATACATCCCCTCCCAATCCAGATCCCTTACAGTAGGATTGAATCGATACAGATTGGTCTGGGGGTCAAAGGATCGGCTGGAGGAAATGGTTCTGGAATATTTCACTCCTGTATGCTCCCGAATCAGCTTCGCCACACGGTCATCGTTGTTCACTCCACCGCCGGGGTACGCCATTCCCACAACCTCATAGCCTACCAGACGGGACAGATTCTTTCTGTCCTCCTCCACCTGACGAATCACCTCTTGATCATTCTCAATGGTATTCAGATGTGGATGATTCAGCGTATGCGCAGCCACTTCGTGACCTTCATAAAGACTTTTTACCTCTTCCGGCTGTATTTTATCATGATGGACTTTTTTGTCACCGTGCAGGCAGATTTGCTTTTGTCCAAGCATCTCTGAATTTAGATTAAAGGTTGCCTTTAGTCCGTACCGATTAAGCATCTCCACTAAACGAAAATCCTGAGTCACACCGTCGTCATAACTAAAGGTGACCGCTTTCATTTTTCCTTGAAACATGTTTCATTCTCCTTTGCAAAAAAGGACTGTTAAAAACAGCCCTTTATCTCTTATGACAAATCTTCTACATACAGTGTACGAACACCGCCGTTATCCTTTGCAGGTGCGGCAGGAGCCGCAACGGGTTCTTCGATTTTCTTTCCTCTGGTTTCAAAGAATTTCGAGGCAACCTGAGGGAAGAGTGCATAGCTTAATACATCCTCTTCCGATTTGGCAATATCCTTACATTCTTCGCGGTACTTTTCCAATTCAGGTTCCAGCAAATCAGCAGGACGAACCGTGATGATGTCATCCTTTTCAATTCCTGCTTTTTGGAGAACTTCAGGATTCACCTCAGCGGGTAACTGACCGTATTCCCCGCGGAGCACACCTTTCGACTCCTTGGTAACCATTTTGTACCGTTCTCCTGTGAGCACATTAAGCACCGCCTGAGTACCCACAATCTGGCTGGTGGGAGTTACCAGAGGAGGATATCCAAAATCCTTTCTTACTCTGGGTACCTCTTCCAGTACCTCGTAATATTTATCTTCCGCATTCTGCTGTTTCAACTGACTGAGCAGATTGGAAAGCATGCCGCCGGGTACCTGATAAAGAAGTGCATTAGGATCAACGTTCAGCACTTTGGGATCCAATGTACCCTTCTCCTTCATAGAGGTAGCAACCGTTCTGTAGTAAGCTGCCGCTTCGCTCAGCTTTTCTAAATCAAAACCGGTATCCCGTTCGGTGCCCTTCAGAGCCGCAACCAGAGATTCGGTTGCAGGGTTACTGGTACCGTTTGCCATAGGTGACAGAGCACAGTCCACAATATCAACCCCTGCCTGTGCTGCAAGCAGATTGGTCATGTCCCCTGTACCGGAGGTGTTATGGGTATGCAAATGAATTTTCGCTCCCACTCTTTCCTTCAGCTTCTTCACAAGGCTATATGCATCATAGGGAAGCAACAGGTTTGCCATATCCTTGATACAAATCACATCTGCACCCATTTCTTCCAGCTTCATTGCCAGTTCAACGAAATAATCCTCGTTATGAACAGGGCTTGTGGTATAAGAAAAGGCTGCTTCACAGATTCCGCCGTGAGCCTTTACGAATTTAATGGCAGATTCCAAGTTTCTCGGGTCATTTAACGCATCAAATACTCTGACCACATCAATCCCGTTTTCAATGGATTTTTTACAGAATGCTTCTACCACATCATCTGCATAGTGCTTGTATCCCAAAATGTTCTGTCCGCGGAACAGCATTTGCAATTTTGTGTTGGGCATTGCCTTTTTCAGGGTTCTCAGTCTCTCCCAAGGGTCTTCGTTTAAGAATCTCATACAGGAATCGAAGGTTGCTCCGCCCCAGCATTCCAAAGACCAATAACCGATACTGTCTAAGATTTTACAACCGGGCAGCATTTGCTCCGTGGTCATACGGGTTGCCGCCTGAGATTGATGGGCATCACGCAAAATGGTATCGGTAATCATTAATTTCTTCATTGCAATTCACACCTTTCTGCCTGCAAAACTATCTGCAACTCTCTGAAAAACGCAGGCAAGCTTTACCAGAGAAATCATTTACATAAACAGTGCTAATAATACTCCTGCCGCAATCGCAGAGCCGATTACCCCTGCCACATTGGGTCCCATTGCGTGCATCTACAGGAAGTTTGCGGGATTTTCCTTCTGTCCTACCATCTGGGACACACGAGCCGCCATAGGAACGGCAGAAACACCTGCAGAACCAATCAGAGGATTGATTTTCTTCTTCAAGAACAGGTTCATAAACTTCGCCAGCAACACGCCCCCTGCAGTACCCATTGCAAAGGCAACAATTCCCATTACAATGATTCCTAAGGTCTTAGGGGTTAAGAAGGTTTCGGCTGTAGCAGTAGCACCAACAGAAACACCTAAGAAAATGGTGACAATGTTCATCAGTTCGTTCTGAGCAGTCTTAGAAAGACGGTCAGCCACCCCTGTTTCTTTAAACAGATTGCCCAGCATCAGGCATCCTACCAAGGGTGCCGCAGAGGGAACCAGAAATGCTACAAACACAGTTACCACAATAGGGAACACAATCTTTTCCTTTTTAGAAACAGGACGAAGGGTGGTCATGGTAATCATCCGTTCCTTCTTGGTGGTCAACAGCTTCATAATCGGAGGCTGAATCACAGGCACCAGCGCCATATAAGAATATGCCGCCACAGCGATAGGCCCTAACAAATGAGGAGCCAGCTTACTGGTAACAAAAATCGCAGTAGGCCCGTCCGCACCGCCGATGATACCGATAGAGCTTGCCTCTGCAACTGTGAAATTCTCCATACCGGGAATCACACCGATATATCTTGCACCAACAAATGCAAGGAAAATACCCAACTGTGCTGCTGCACCCAGCAGTAAGCTCTTGGGGTTGGCAATCAAGGGACCAAAGTCGGTCATAGCACCAACGCCTAAGAAAATCAAACAGGGATAAATCCCCAGTTTTACACCTAAGTACAAAATGTCAATCAAGCCGAAGCTTATCGGCTGTCCTACCGTCAAAGTGTCCAGCAAGGATTGAGAAACCCCCGCTGCCTGCATCTCATTGATAAATTCCGCCGTAACGGGAGCACCGCCCAGCAAATCCCAATGAACATGACCGCCGGCAAAGAAAATTTCGTGAAACATTTCCGCACCGGGCAAGTTGGTCAGTAGCATACCAAAAGAAATGGGCAACAACAGTAAGGGTTCAAATTTCTTTACGATTGCCAGATAAAACAACACAAAAGAAATCAAAAGCATAATGAGCATTTTGGGATTTTCCATTACCAATGAAAATCCGGTCTGCTCAAAAAAATTCATTAAAACATCCACAGTATTGTGCCTCCTGTCATTACTGAATGGTGCACAGTGCTGTACCGGATTCTACAGTAGCTCCTTTGGTTACACCAACAGAAGTTACTGTGCCGTCTGCGGGTGCCATGATTTCATTTTCCATCTTCATTGCTTCTAAAATCATCAGAACCTGACCGCTCTTTACCGTATCCCCTACGTTTACCTTGACATCTAAAATCGTTCCGGGCATAGGAGCCTTCACTGCCTGT
>JAZURC010000065.1:0-11533 GCA_045606005.1 Clostridia bacterium | reverse complement strand
CGAAAAAACATCGCCTCTCGACGTACCCTCGTACGCCTTCGGGTATCCAACCACAAAGGGAACCCCATTGCGGTTGCTCAGTTTTTCTTTTCTGTAAATTTTTTCCTATCCCCCTTTCTATTGAAATAATCAGAAAATATAAAAATTTTTATTTACAAATATTGTAAATTGTGATATAATAAAATTGCCAAACAGTGATGATATTGTGATTCTGTAAAAGTGTGTGTATTTTTATCCTTTGGTAGAAATACAGATGCTCTGATTTTCACATGCTTTTGCAGAAAACATTTGATCCTGTTTGGCGACAATCAAATAGTTCAGGGCTATGTATTTTTCAATGCGTGGTCCGAACCACGCATTTTTTTATTGGAGGGTTCACAGGAAAAACGAAGCAGATTCTTTGGGAAGGTTTGTCATTCCCGTTAAGTACAGAAGAAAGATGAACATAAATGCAGGAGATGAAATAGATGTACTGTTTCAAAAGGGGACGTTGGTGCTGAAAAAAGCTTATCCAACCTGTATCTTTTGTGATAGCGAAGAAGAATTGAATCCCTTTGAAGAACGGATGATATGTAAAAATTGCATGGAAAAAATAAAGAAAGGGCTGTAGCAAAATGCTACAGCTCCGTTTTTAATAAATTCTTAATCAAAGAAAATCGAAGATTTTCCACCGCAACGAATTTCAAAGAAATTCAATTCATGTCCCGTCAGGGACAATTCATGATAGCTTTGCTGTCAATTCATGCAAACAAAGTTTGCAATTCACTTTTTTCACTGCTCGGGGGCTAGGCTTTTCTCTATTCTTTTGCCTTTGCCTCGCAATAAATACACCGATAAACGCCTCGTTCGCGGTCAGTCAGGCGGAATACCTGAGGAAGCTCCTGCTCGGTTGTGGTGATACAACGGGGATTTTTACAGGTAATGACCCCTTCCACTTTTTCAGGCAATTCCAGATGACCATGTTTGACCCGTTTGCCGTTCTGAATAATATTTACCGTAATACCCGGGTCAATATAACCCAGCACATCCAAATTCAAATCAATGACCTGATCAATTTTAATAATATCCTTTTTGCCCATTTTCACACTGTTTGCGTTTTTGATAATGGCAACGGCACATTCTAGCTCGTCAAGTTTTAAGATATGATATAGCTCCATACCCTTTCCCGCCTTGATATGATCCAGAACGATACCATCGGTAATAGGATTAATAATCATATTATTCCACCTCCAGCAGTTTCATAATCAACGCCATACGAATGATTTTTCCGTTCACTACCTGCTTGAAATAGCAGGCTCTTGGGTCGGAGTCCACCTCAATGGCAATTTCGTTGACCCGAGGCAGAGGATGCAATACCGCCATGTCCGCCTTTGCTAAAGTCATTTTTTCCGCAGTCAAAATGTAGCTGTCTTTTAATCGGATATAGTCCGCTTCGTTAAAGAACCGCTCCTGCTGAACACGGGTCATATATAAAATATCAAGCTGAGGCATGGCTTCTTCTAAGTTGGAGGTTTCCACATAAGGAATGCCCTTCTTATTCAATACATCCTGTCTTAAATAATCGGGAATTTTCAACTCGTCAGGAGAGATGAACACAAACTTGATGCCCTCATACCGACACATTGCCTGCAGGAGAGAATGGACGGTTCGTCCGAATTTCAAGTCTCCGCAAAAACCAACGGTCAAATGGTCCAGTCTGCCTTTTTCCCGCTTGATGGTAAGCAAATCTGCTAGCGTCTGGGTGGGGTGATTGTGTCCTCCGTCCCCTGCGTTGATAATCGGCACGGGAGAATGCATGGCAGCGGCAAGAGGCGCCCCTTCTTTGGGATGACGCATGGCAATAATGTCGGCATAACATCCAACCACTTTTGCCGTATCCGCTACACTTTCTCCTTTTGCGGCAGAGCTACTGGAAGCTTCCGAGAAACCCAAAACACTTCCGCCCAGCTCAAGCATTGCCGCTTCAAAGCTCAAACGGGTGCGGGTAGAGGGTTCAAAGAAGAGGGTGGCAATTTTTTTACCTTTGCATTTTTCGCTGTATTTTTCCGGATTGTCAATAATATCCAAAGAGGTGGCAATCAGCTGATCAATTTCCTCTACCGATAAGGTCAAAATATCGATTAAATGACTCATTTGTAAAGACTCCTTTCCGTTCTTCTTTTCCGGGGGATAAGCATTTCTCTATCCATCTTCCGGTTTGTATCAAAAAAGAATTGCTCAAATATCATTTTCGCATGAATTGGTGCTGTCGAAACGTGAATTGATTTTCTTTTCAAAGGGGTTTCTGCAGCAAAACCCCTTTGAGATCCCCCGCCGCGCCTGAGTTTCCGGCTCGGACATCTGTAATTGCTCGCTCAAGACTTCTGTTACCGTCGTTTCGGAGTCGCAAACCCATTGCTCCGCCTCACTAACGGTCAGCGACCGCAAAGGAAACTGATTTCGCTGTCCGTTGCGGTACATCCATCCTTCTCTCGCAAACATCTGTCAGTCGCCTCCAACATGGCGAACTATAATTAGGAAATTTTTCGTCTATGACGAAAAATAACTGCTCATCATTTCATCCAAGACTCATCAGAAGGGTTATTTCTGAAAGCAATCAAACGGTCAATATCTTCTTTGGAGATGTATCCTTCTTCTGCGGCAACTTTTGCCAGAGTATCCAAGTTAGAAAGGCTGATATTTTTCACCTTCGCTTCTGCCAGTCTTTCAAGACCCTTTTGCATTCCGTAGGTGAAAATGCTGACAATACCAAGCACCTCTGCACCCGCTTCTCTTAAGGCTTCCACTACCTCGATTACACTTCCGCCCGTGGAAATCAGGTCCTCTACTACTACCACTTTCTGTCCTGCTTCCAATTTTCCTTCAATTTGATTTCCTCTGCCGTGGGTCTTGTTGCCGGAGCGAACATATCCCATAGGCAAGCCCATCAGATGTGCGGTAATGGCGGCATGGGCAATGCCTGCGGTGCTGGTTCCCATGAGAACTTCACATTCGGGATAGTTGGTTTTGATGGTTTCAGCTAATGCGGTTTCCACATGAGTCCGCACCTCAGGTGCGGTTAAGGTCAGGCGGTTATCGCAGTAAATGGGACTTTTGATTCCGCTTGCCCAGGTAAAGGGCTGGTCCGGTCTTAAAAATACCGCTTCAATAGACAGTAAATCCTTTGCAATCAATTCTTGTGTGTTCATAGTAATTCTCTCCTTTATCATCCAAGAAATTCTTTACAACAACGCAAATAGGCAGCTCTCGGGTCTGCTGCTGCGGTAACGGGTCTGCCTACCACAATATAATCAGACCCAAGCTCTCGTGCTTTTGCGGGGGTGGTAACACGAACCTGATCCCCCACATCCCCGTCTGCAAACCGAACACCGGGGGTAACAGTCAGGAAATTCTGACCGCAATATTCTTTTACCTTTCCTGCCTCCAAGGGGGAGCAAACCACCCCGTCAAGGCCTGAGGTCATGGCATTTTTTGCATAGTGCATCACCACTTGGTCAATGGGTTTTGGAATCAGCAGTTCTTCTTCCATTGCCTGTTGGCTGGTGGAGGTTAACTGGGTCACCGCAATGAGCAAGGGTCTGGTTCCGTCCTCACGGGTCAACCCTTCGATTGCGGCTTCCATCATGGCAGATGCTCCTGCTGCGTGGAGGTTGCACATATCCACATCCAGACGGGACAGCACTCTCATGGCTTTTTTTACGGTGTTGGGAATGTCATGCAGCTTTAAATCCAGAAAAATCTGATGACCCCGCTCCTTAATTTCCTTTACAATAGCAGGACCTTCTGCATAATAAAGCTCCATACCGATTTTTAAATAGGGTTTTTTATCCGGAAACAAATCCAGAAATTCCATCACTTCTTTTTTGCTGCTGAAATCGCAGGCAATGATTACATCTTTGCTCATTGGTGAGCACCTCCTATGATAGATTCTAAGCTTTCAATTCCATATTTTTGCATGGTGTGGGGCAGTTGGGTAATAATATCCCGACAAACAAAGGGGTCAATCAAATTGGCAGCACCGATTTGCACCGCTGTGGCTCCCGCCAGCATCATTTCAATCACATCTTCTGCAGAAGACACCCCTCCCATACCGATAATGGGAATGGATACTGCCTCAAACACCTGATACACCATCCGCAGTGCCACAGGGAAGATTGCCGAGCCCGAAAAACCTCCCATTTTGTTGGCGATGACGGGCTTTTTCTTCTTTAAATCAATTCTCATTCCCAGCATAGTGTTAATAAGACTAATGCCGTCTGCTCCCGCTTCTTCGCAGGCTTTGGCAACGGATACAATGTCCGTCACATTGGGGGTCAGCTTAATGAATACCGGCTTTGTGGTCACTTCTTTTACCGCCCGTGTGACAGCGGCGGCAGAGGTGGTGTCCGTTCCAAAGCTCATCCCTCCGTGCTGTACATTGGGACAGCTCACGTTCACTTCAATCCACCCTACTTGCGGCTCTTTATCAATTTTTTCACAACATTCCTGATATTCTTCAATGGAAAATCCACTGATATTTGCCATCACTTTCTTGTGAAAGCATTCTTTTAATTTGGGCAGTTCCTCGCTGATGACCTTATCAATTCCCGGATTTTGCAGTCCCACAGCGTTAATCATTCCCGAGGGACATTCCGCAATCCGCGGGGTGGGGTTTCCAAATCGTGCCTCACGGGTAGTTCCTTTAAAGGAAAAGCTTCCCAGCACATTAATATCATAAATTTCTGCAAATTCATATCCGTATCCAAAGGTACCGGAGGCGGGAATGACAGGGTTGTCCAGAGAAATTCCGCACAAATCCACTTTTGTTACCATATAATTTCCTCCTTCTTTAAGACAGGCCCGTCTTTGCAAATCCGCTTATTTCCGTATTTGGTTTTACAGCTGCAACCCATACAGGCACCAAATCCGCAGCCCATCCGTTCTTCAAAGCTGAACTGGCCTGAGCAATCTGTTTTTTCCGCAACTGCCTGTAACATGGGAATAGGACCGCAGGCATAGCAGTAGGAATACCCCGTCATAGGAATATCGGTCACTAATCCTTTGACCCCGCAGCTTCCGTCTGCCGTGGCAATGTTTACTGTAACGCCAAGCTCTTCCAGTTCTTTTTGGTAAAACACATCTTCCTTTGAGGCAAATCCTAAAATGGCAGTGGGCTTTGCTCCTTTTTGAATCAAATCCTTAGCCAGACGGTACAGAGGCGGAACACCTACTCCCCCACCTACTAATAAAGGGGTTTTTCCTGCCTCGGAAGGAGAAAATCCGTTCCCTAAGCCCGTCAGGCAATCCAAGGTCTGTCCTTGTGTCATTCGGCTCATCTGCTCCGTTCCTTTTCCCACAACCTTGTAAATGATAACAAGCTCTGAATCGTTGTAATCACAAATAGAAATGGGACGGCGAAGGTAAAGCCCTGCAAGCTTAATATTGATAAACTGCCCCGATGCGGTTACCGCAGAAGTATCTCCTGTCAACACCATTTTATAGACATCACGGGCAATTTTTTGGTTGCTTTTTATTGTAAAAATTCCCTGTTTCATCATTCCCCTTCTTTCCATACAATTTTTCCGTCGCACACCGTCATACGGCAAGCCCCATACACTTCCATTCCCTCAAAGGGAGTGCTTTTTCCCTTGGAAACAAAGTCTTTTGGGTCAACGGTATAGCATTTATTTAGGTCAAACACGGTCAGGTTGGCAGGCTTGCCAATTTCGATTTCGTTTCCGATGCCAAACCGCTTTGACGGATTTTCATGCATCAGTGCCATTAACTGCTCCAATGATAAGATTCCCCTCTTAACCAGATAGGTATATAACACAGGGAATGCGGTTTCCAAGCCAACAACCCCCATCATACTTTTTTCCAAGCCCTTGCTTTTTTCCTCTGCAGAATGAGGGGCATGGTCGGTGGCAATCATGGAAATCGTTCCGTCCATGATTCCTTCAATCAGCGCCTCTCTGTCTTTCTTTCCCCGAATGGGAGGGTTCATTTTAAACCGTCCGTCCTCCTGTAGACAGGAATCATCCAATACCAGATAATGAGGCCCCGTTTCGGCTGTTACATCCAATCCTTTTTGTCTTGCTTCACGAATCAACGCGACGCTTTCCTTTGCGGAAACATGGCACACATGGTAGGCACAGCCTGTTTTTTCCACAAGCTCCAAATCTCTTTGAATGGGTTTCCATTCACTTTCGGAACAGATTCCTCTGTGGCCGTGCTTTTTTGCATACTCGCCGTCGTGAATATAACCGCCCTTGAGCAGAGAATTATCCTCACAGTGAGCCACTACAATTTTTTTGAGTTTCTTTGCCTGTTCCATGGCAGACCGCATCAACTCAGGCGACTGGACTCCCCTGCCGTCATCCGAAAAACCGATCACACTGTCCTTCATTTCTTCCATGGCAGAAAGGGTTTCCCCTTGCTGTCCCACCGTTAAAGTTCCGTAGGGATACACATGAATGAGCGCATCCTTTTCGATTGCCTTTAACTGCTCGTCCAGGTGTTTTTTACAGTCAGGGACAGGAGATAAATTGGGCATGGAGCAAATGTGCGTGTAGCCCCCCCGTGCCGCTGACTTTGTTCCCGTTTGAATGGTTTCCTTATACAAAAAACCCGGTTCTCGAAGATGAACATGAACATCAACAAAACCGGGAAAAATCATACAACCCTCAAAATGAAACACCTGTTCTGTATCAGGAAATGAAGAAGCAATTCCGGCAATCCGCCCGTCCTCAATCAAAAGGTCAGCTTTACGGAACTGATGCTCTAAATATACAGTTGCATCTGATAAAATGTATTTCATGAAACTGTTTCCTTTCCCTTTCTTTTCTGATTAAAATTATAGCATGTTTTTGACAAAAAGGCAAGGGAATTTCAGGCAAAAGGAAGGGATGATTCATGGACCCTTTCATAGACAAAAAATTCATCAAAAAAACTCATTGCAATTCTGTTTGTTTTGTGTTATGATAGAAGGAGAATAAAAAAGGCGAGGAATCAGGATGGCAAAGCGAATGATGAAAAACGGCGGATTCGTGGCAGTCCCCTATGAATTTATTGATCAGCATTTAAGCAATGCAAATGGGACCTTTGTGAAGGTCTATCTTTATGCGATGCGTCACGGCGGAGAGGAAATCACCGACGAAGGAATTGCCGAGGCGCTTGGAATATTGGAATCTGATGTTCTCAAAGCATGGCGTTATTGGGAAAAACAGGGGATTGTGTCGTTAGAAAAAGGCGAGGTGGATTTTGACCCTCGTTTGGCAGAAGCACCAAAGCCTGTGGAGGAAAAGAAATCCTCAGGAAAAAAGAAATATACGGAACAGGAAATGGTTCAGGCCATGGAAAATAACGAGGAATTAAAATTTTTGTACAGTTTTGCTCAGCAAAAGCTGGGAAATATCATTCCTCCCGCAGATGTGAATATTTTGTTTTCCCTGTACGACTGGCTCAAGCTCCCTGTGGAAGTGATTGTCATGTTGTTTGAATACTGTACCGACAAAGGGAAACTCAATATGCGGTACATAGAAAGCACCGCCCTTCGCTGGGTGGAACAAGGGCTTCGCACCACCGAGCAGGTGGACGAATATTGCCGTCGGGAAGAGGAAAAGAAAAAGCACTATGCCGAGTTTCAGAAAGCAACGGGAATTTCAGGAAGAACCTTGAGTCAGACGGAAAAGAAATATATTGATACATGGACGGAGCAATTCAGGTTTTCCATGGAAATGATTTTGTTGGCTTATGAACAAACGGTGATGAACACAGGGCAAATCAGCATGCCCTATATGAACAAGATTCTGACCAGCTGGCACGGTGAGAAAATTAACTCTCCGTCGGCTGTCAAGCAGGCAAACGAGAAGTATCGTGCAGGAAAGGGCGAAAAAAAGGTTGCAAAAACTACCTTTAACCGCACAGCTCCTATGTCAGAGGATGATTTACTGGCACAGGAAATTCAGAATCGAAGAATGAAACATCAAAACAACTGATTGTATTGGAGTAATCGTTATGGAATCCATTCACCAGAAAATTGAAGCAGAATACAGGGAAATCCGACTGCAGAATCAAGAAGAGAGAAAGCGTCGGATGAAAATGCTGTATGCAAAAAATCCTAAAATTCAGGAGCTTGAAGAAGAAACCTACCGTGCTTATGCAAAGCTGACCGCTCAGTTATTTGAAAACGGCACCGAGGCAGAGGAACAAAGCAAAAAAATTCAACAGCTGCAACAGGAAAAAAAGACCTTGATGAAACAGGCAGGATATCCTGAACATTATTTGGATACAATTTATACCTGCCCTGAGTGTCAGGACACAGGAAATATTTACGGCACTCCCTGTGACTGCTATCGGGAAAAAAAGCGGAAGTATCTTTACGAAGCGGCAAATCTGACACCGGTGATGCAGACCCAGTCCTTTGACAGTTTTTCCTTTGATTACTACAGCAAAGAACCGCTGAGCTCCACCGGACAGTCTCCTTATATGTATGCAAAAGCCATTTTTAACGAATGTCGTAATTTTGTGGCAAAAGAAGAGTACAAACAGGGAATCAATTTGTACTTATATGGCGACCCCGGCTTGGGAAAAACCTTTTTGTGCAGTTGTATTGCACAGGAATTGTTAACACGGGAGGTTCCTGTGTTATATCAGACCGCCTATCGGTTGTTTACCATTTTAGAAAATGCCCGTTTTAAAAAGGACGAAACCTGTGAAGCAATGGAAAAGCAGTTTTATGAGATTCCGGTACTTATGATTGATGATTTGGGAACGGAATTTGTCACCACCTATACCAGTGCGGTTTTGTTTGATTTAATTAATGCCAGAGTGCAGAATAAAAAAAGCACGATCATCAGCAGTAATCTGAGTATGATGCTGATGAAAGAAAATTATTCCGATCGGGTTCAATCCCGAATCTTTGGAGAATTTAAGCTGTTGAAATTACACGGAACAGACATCAGAAAGCAACAGGCACTATAAAAACAGGGGATGTAAAAAAAGACCAGAACACAAAAATGGCGGAAGTAAAACAAAGGGAAGAAAAAATTTCATAGAAAGTACACAGAAAGCAAAAGAATCTCGAAAATTTCGAGATTCTTCTTTTTATAAAAGCCATTTTTGTTACGAAAAAACATCGCCTCTCGACGTACCCTCGTACGCCTTCGGGTATCCAACCACAAAGGAAACCCCTTTGCGGTTGCTCTGTTTTTCCGTTCTGAACATTTTTTCCTATCCCCCGAAAAAAGGTAGTAAATAATGCTTTGAGTTTAGTTACATCCCCTTTTTCATGCAAAGTTTTAATCGGTTAAATTATCAAAATAACCCTGCACCAGAACAACGGGGGTTCCTTTATCACCGGAGCCGCTGGTCAAATCGCAGAGAGAACCGATCAGGTCGGTCAGACGGCGGGGAGTGGTGCCTTGGGATGCCATGTTCCCTACCAAATCATCATCTTTTTTCCGAATGGCGGTTTCGATGGCTTTTTTCAGTTCTTCACCCTTTAAATCGGCAAAATCATTGTCTGCCAGATATTTCAGCTTTAATTCGTTGGGAGTACCTTCCAGACCTGCAGTAAATGCGGGGGAAACAATGGGGTCAGCCAATTCCCAGATTTTACCTACAGGATCTTTGAATGCACCGTCACCGTACACCATCACTTCCATGTGTTTTCCGGTGCGGGCAAGCAGCTTTTCCTGAATTTCATCTACCAGATCAAAGCAGTCCTGAGGGAACAGCTTGATCCTATCTTCTGTGGATTTATTGGAACCGAGCAGACCGTATTTTTCATTAAAACCGCTTCCGTTTACAGGTTTGTTAAGAATTTCATCCAAACCGCACACTCTCTTTGCCCCTGCCGCTTTTAAAATACGCTTGGTGCGTGTACGGGTATGAATATCACAGTTTAATACATTGTCGGTATATTGTAAAATGGCACGGGGATCGTTTGCCAAAACAATTTCTGCCTCTGTACCGCAGGAACGAATCAAATCACGGTAATAAGCGACATAATCCACACCGGTAAAGGGATGAGGATTTTCTCCGAACAGCTCTCTGTATTTTGCTTCGCTTAATACATCTGTATAAGGATTAACGCCTGCTTCATCCAGCTGATCCAAAGAAACCAGAGCGTTGCCCACTTCGTCGCTTGGATAGTTCAGCATCAGTACAATCTTTTTCGCCCCTTTGGCAATGCCTTTAAGACAAATAGCAAAACGGTTCCGGCTCAAAATAGGGAAAATAACACCAACCGTTTCGCCCCCCAGCTTTTCCTTGACATCTGCCGCAATGGCGTCCACAGATGCATAATTTCCCTGTGCACGGGCAACAACAGATTCTGTAATCGCAACGACATCACGGTCGCGCAACGCAAACTTTTCCGCTTCTGATGCTTCAATTACACTGTTTACAACAATATTTGCAATATCGTCTCCTTCACGGATAATCGGACAACGAATTCCTCTGGAAACGGTACCTGTTCTTCTTTCCATAAAAAATCTCCTTCCGGTTCTTGACTTTTCTTACATCTCTTATTATAATATAATTATAACTATTAGTAAAGCAGATAAAACTTACAACAGCAATAAGGAGCACTTATAATGAAAACAAAATTGGACTATTATCGGATTTTTTATGAAACAGCCCGTTTTTCTTCCTTTTCCACCGCTGCCCAGCATTTATATATTTCCCAATCTGCCATTTCTCAATGCATCCGTCAGCTGGAACAGGATTTAAACACCCAGCTTTTTGTGCGGTCACGGCGTGGCGTCACCTTAACAAAAGAAGGGTTGCTTTTGTTTCAAAAGGTGGAAAGTGCCATGCAGGCAATCGAACAGGGAGAAACCTTGCTGGCAAGACTGCATCAGCTTGACAGCGGCTCTCTTGTGATTGCCGCGGGAGATACCATTACAGGCCATTTTCTGCTTCCCTATCTGGAACAGTTCCATGCCGCTTATCCCGGTATTCATATTGAAATGGCAAATTCTTATTCCTATCACATGCTTCAATGCGTAAAAGAAGGAAAAGCGGAGCTTGCCTTTGTGAATCTTCCCGTAACGGACGAGGAGCTTTGTATTGAGCCCTGTCTGGAAATCCACGATATTTTTGTGTGCGGTTCTGAACATTCTGAAAAATCAAGCTATACTTGGGCAGAAATGGCACAGGAACCCCTTATTTTGTTAGAAAAAAATTCAACCTCCCGTCATTTTCTGGACGAAACCTTTCAGAAAAAACAGATACCTCTCCAACCAAAAATAGAGATTGCGGCACATGAATTACTGATTCAGTTTGCGTCCATTCACCTTGGGGTGTCCTGCGTTGTGGAAGAATTTTCAAAGGAAAGTCTGAAAAAAGGGCAGATTCGAAAAATGAATCTGACACCCCCCCTGCCCTCAAGCCATATCGGCTGTGCATATCTTCGGCACAATCCCCTGTCTTTGCCGGCGAAAGCTTTTTTAGAGTTGATTAAAAAAGGGCAGTAGCATAAATTTTGCTACTGCCCTTTGTTTGCTACAGGTTATAATATTTATCAAATTCTGCAGGATGAGGAATGGCG